>DASRSD010000190.1 GCA_035656635.1 Pirellulales bacterium | reverse complement strand
CGCAAGCGTTTGGCTATATTGCTCAAGGAGGCCGCTTGATTTTCGTTGGGCTCACCGGCGAGGAAGTGACATTCCGCCATGCGATGTTTCACAAATCGGAAGGGACGCTGCTTTGTTCCCGCAACGCCCTGCCGGAAGATTTTACGAGAATTATTCAGCTCATTGAGGCTGGACGCATCGACACCCGGCCGTGGATAACGCATCGCACCGGCTTCGACGAGTTGCCTGATGTGTTCTCGTCGTACACACTGCCAGAAACCGGAGTCATCAAAGCCATGTTCAACCTCGACAACCAACATTAATTCCTTTTTATTTTGCCTTCTGCTTTCTGCCTTCTGCCTTTTCTCTCCATGCTCAAACATCAGCTCCTGCATCCGCAAATTAGCGCTGTGCTGGCCCGGGCCGGCCACACGGCTAAAGTGTTGATTGCGGACGGGAATTATCCGGCCTCATCTACCTTGGGGCCGCGGGCAGAATTAGTGAGCCTAAATTTGTCGCCTGGTGTGGTTACTTGCACACAAGTGCTGGAAGCTTTGGCCACGGCAATTCCCATCGAAGCGGCCCACACCATGCAGCCGGATGCATCCGGGCCGCACGCCTTGCCGCACGACCCGCCCATTTGGGCCGAGTTTCGCACCATTTTCCGGCAGCACGCCATAGCGATAGAATTGCAGCCGATTGAGCGCAGTGAGTTTTACCGCACGGTGCAATCGCCGGAGCACGTGCTAACTATTCAAACGGCCGATCAGCGACAGTTTGCCAACTTACTGCTTGTTGTCGGCGTGCGCAAGGATTGATACGCTGAGTCCAATGGGAGAACTTCTATGCGACGCTTAAAAATCACTTTAGCGATTCTGGTGGCTGTTTTGCTGGGCGGATGCTCGCAGCAACCGTCCGCTCCGGGAGTTGGCAAGCCCGAGCTAATTGTCTCTGCGGCTGCCAGCACGAAAGAAGTGATGGAAGCGTTGGCATCGCAGTTTCAATCGGAATTTCGCACAGAGGTGAAAGTGAACACCGGGCCCTCCAGCGGCCTGGCGGCACAAATTGAAGCGGGAGCGCCAGCCGATTTGTTTCTATCGGCCAGCCAACAATGGGCCGATGACGTTCAAAAGGCTAACCTGGCCGACGCCACGGTTCGCTTGCTGACGAATCGTTTGGTCATGGTCGTTCCGAAGGGCAACCCGGCGGGCGTGCAACAACCGCAAGATTTGCTTTTGGCCCAAGTGAAAAAGATTGCCTTGGCGGGCGAAAAAGTTCCGGCCGGCATGTATGCCGACCAGGCGCTGACCAAACTTGATTTACTCAAAAAACTAACCGACGACGGCAAAATTGTCCGCGGCCAAGATGTGCGCAGCGCGCTGAGTTATGTGGAGCGGGGCGAGGCGGAAGCGGGCATTGTGTATTCGACGGATGTAGGCACAGCGCCCGGTACGACACAGATTTATGAGTTCGATCCGAAATTGCACGACGAAATTGTGTACGCCCTGGTACTGCTGAAACATGGCGGGGCAAATCCCGCCGCGAAGCAGTTATTCGACTTTTTACAATCGTCCAAAGCGGACGAAGTGTACGCCAAGTTTGGATTTTCGCGATTGCACGAAGCTGCGGCGCAACCGTGAATTCATTTGTTCAGCACGATTTAGCTCGTCATTGAAAAGGACGCCGCTGTGTTAACCGTCGCAGAATGGCAAGCGGTTCGATTGACACTACTGGTGGCCAGCGTGGCCGTGATAATTAGCCTGCCGCTGGCCATCGCGCTGGGCTGGCTGTTGGCGAAGCGAAATTTTCCCGGAAAATTTATTGTCGAAACGCTGATTAACTTGCCGCTGGTGTTGCCGCCCGTGGTGACCGGGTATTTGCTGCTGGTGGCGTTCGGCCGGCAGGGCCTGCTGGGTTCGTTTTTGGAGTCGACGCTGGGCCTACGCTTTGTCTTCGATTGGAAAGGCGCGGCCCTGGCTTCGGCCGTCGTAGCGTTTCCTCTTTTGGTGCGGCCCATTCGGCTGGCGTTTTCGGCCATCGACGATCGCTTGGTTCAGGCGGCGCGCACTCTGGGCGCGTCGCCGTTGGATGCCTTTTGGTCTATTCAATTGCCCTTGGCGCGGCCGGGAATTCTCAGCGGCAGCATGTTGGCGTTCGCCCGCAGCATGGGAGAATTTGGAGCGACGATCATGCTGGCCGGCAACATTCCGGGCGAAACACGCACGGTGTCGCTAATGATTTACTCGCAGTTAGATGTTCCCGGCGGCATGGAACAATCGATCCGGTTGGTAATTGCCTCGGTGGTCATTGCCGCCCTGGCGTTAGGGGCCGGCGAATTACTCGATCGTTTCGGACGGCAGCGCTTGCGGGGAGCCACCGCCTAACCGCCATGAGCGCGCTCAACTTCGATTGCCGTTTCACTTATCCGCACGGCTTCCATTTGAACTTCGCCTTTGCCGCTGAGCAGGGCGTGACGGCGCTGGCCGGCCCGTCGGGCAGCGGCAAAACCACGGTGCTGCATTTAATTGCCGGCTTACTTACGCCGCAAGCCGGAAGAATTTCGCTGCCGGACAAAATCCTGTTCGATTCGAACCTACCTGTTAGCTTGCCGCCGGAACAGCGTGGCATCGGCTACGTGTTTCAAGATTATCAATTATTTCCGCACTTGAACGTGGAGCAAAATTTGCGTTACGGACAACGGCGGGCCCAGCCCGCGGGCGTCGATTTTGCAAAGTTAGTGCGCATCTTGGAATTGGACGAATTGCTCCGACGCCAACCCTATTCGCTCAGTGGCGGACAAAAACAGCGCGTGGCCGTAGGGCGTGCTCTTCTGCGCAGCCCAAAGCTGCTGCTGTTGGATGAACCGTTGAGTGCGCTCGATCCGAGCTTGCGGGCATCAGTGGCCGAACATTTGGTGCGCGCGATCGAAGAGTTTCACATTCCCACGCTGCTGGTCAGCCACGATCGCGAAAGCATCGATTGGCTGGCGCACACGACCATTTCGCTGGGCTCTGCTTTGCCGCAGCCGACGGAGAACGCAGCGCGGCCTGGAAATTCTGTGTAGAAATCCAGGCCGCGTCTGCGTTCATCCTGTAATTTGGCCAATTTACTTGCGGCGGCGCAAACAAATGCCTGCTAGCAACCCAATGCCGGCGGCAATACACAGCGCGGCTTTGGGATTCTGCTTCACTTGTTGCTTGGTTGATTTCCGCATTGCACGAACTTTCTTGCGGCTTTTGCTAATGTAATCGGCGGCGCTGTCTTTGAACTCGGCGGCCCGGCGCTTCATCGATTGCGTAGCGTCGGAGCTCAATTCGCGAACTGCGGTCAGAACATTCCGTTCGGTCTCGGCGCCATATCCTTTTCCGTTGCTGCCATTGCGCAAGGTGTGATTGGAATTCTTAGTTGCTTTGCGGTCTTTTACGTCACTGCGAAACATAATTGGATCTCCTCTGAAAAATCGCTCGAACCATTCGGAGGCCTAAGTCCACGTCGGTGGCAGGCATTTGCGAGGCCTGCCGGGGCCGGCCTCAAGGTTCAAGCAAGTGTAGGTTATTTCCGGGCGGCAAAGGAACCGTCCAAGATCCGGAAAATTCGCTGATTCCGACGTGTTTTTCAGTGCGGCCCCAATGTCAGGTGGGCCGGGCCCTTCAATCCCAGGCGACGAATTTCGGCTGCGTTCGAGAGGGCGAAACCATGATGGCGGCCCGTCGACCGTCAGTAAAGTAAACGTCGCCGGTTAAGTTTCGCCGCGGCGAAATCCGGTCGCACGGGCCCACTCCGCCGACATAAGCCGCCTTTTCCAACCGTTCGGCCTGGAGCAAATCTTCGACGACGTAATCGCGGGCTTCGTCCACATCGGGATCAATTTTGTGGGTCGTCAAGTTCCACGTTCGCCAAGTAAATCGCACGCCAATATCGCGGCTCACCTGACCCACCCACACCGGCACGCCTTCAAAGCGCAGCGGAGTAGACCACAGCCGCAAGTGCAGCCGTTCGTTAATCGAGCGCCGCACCCGCTGCAGCGCAAAATCCTGACACCGTCCGAATAAATACAACGGGCTCACCGGCGAGTAGCGATACTCCGAGCCAATGAAGAACGCCCGAAATGTTTTCCAACAGGTGGCCAGCGTGATGGTTTCGGTTTCGTCCCACCGGGCTCCGAAAGCGCTTAGCAGGGTTGGAAATTCTCCGGCGACGACCAGGTTCACCGGATCACCCGCCCGCAATCCGCCGCGATTGGCGGTGCTGGGGGGCATTTTGGCGAGCTGTTCCACCAGCGTGGGAATGGTGCACACAATGAGCTCATTAGCCGCGTAACGATTTTCAAAATCGTGGCGCATGTAATCAGCTTGCAACCCAGGCACGGGCACCGTGAACGTGAATTCCTTAACGTCCTCGGGGCTCAACAATCGAAGATGCACAATTTTGCTGCCGACATCCAGCGAGGTGAACACAAATCCTTCGGCCTTCGCTCCGCCGCGGATTGGCCGCAGGCGAAAGGCGTGCTCCTCAAAAAATGCTTCCATGTTCCGATTGGCTCGCCGGGCGGCGAACAGTTTGATCGGCAGCAAAAGCAGCAGCGGCAAAATCAACAGGGGGAGAAATATCCACGCGAAAAAGCCAACTTCCAGCAGCCGTCGCCCGGTCACATAGCGCGTGATGGCCGCCGCCTCGTGAGGCGAATAATAGTTCGGATCCAAACTCAGCAGATTCAGCCGATATGGCTGCTTGCAACCATTGGAAATTTGCAACCAAACCGGTTGAATGCCGCGTCGGGCCAGCGACACGCCGAAAAATTCTTTGCTTTCCACGGCATCGAGCACGGCCACCGTGGCTTCCAGGCCATCGGCCGATTGACTTTGTGATCGCTCGAGAAATTTTCGCGCTGCTGCGTCCGGACGGTAAGGCACCCACAGCCAGCGCAAGACGGGAATGCGATCAAGGGCCATTGCCGTGGTTGCCCTCGGTTGATTTCGCGCTGCTGACCAGCGCCGAGCTTAAAATTTGCGTGGCGTCGAACATTTGCGTCGTGGTATCCGGTTGTGTCGTGGAACTTGGCGTGCGCGGGTAGCACTTTTGCCACCAGGCGTAGGCATCGGCTTTGGTCCACGTGGCCAGCGCCGAGCACTGGCCAAGAAGATCGGCCAATGCCGCCGCCGAAGCCGGCCGATCGGTGGGTTTTTTTTCCAAGCACTTTAGTAATAGAGCCTCGAATTCGGCAGACACCGGCTTGCCCAAGCGTTTGGCAGGCGAATCGGGCGTCATCATCACGTGCTTTTGCAGAATTTGAATCACATTATCGGCATCGAAAACAGGCGTGCCGGTCAGCAGGAAATAACCAACTGCGCCCACCGCATACAAATCGCTGCGGGCGTCCATTTGATTGTTTTGAATCGCCTCCGGCGGCATGTACAGCGGCGTGCCTGTGAGCGTGCCCGTGGCGGTCAGCGAGGAATCTTTACGGTCATCCAGCGCTTTGACGAGGCCGAAATCGAGCAGCTTGACGAAGTCATAGATGCCGCCTCGTTCGGTCAGGATAATGTTGGCCGGCTTAATGTCGCGGTGAATGAGCTCCGTGCCGTGAGCTTCGGCCAGCGAGCCGCACACTTGCTGCAAAATATAAATCACACGGCCTTCCGGCTGGGCGCCGTGCTTTTTCACCAGGTCTTCCAGGTTGATGCCGTCCAGATACTCCATGGCGTAATAAAAAATGCCTTCCGCCGTGCGGCCATAATCGTAAATGGCGATTGTGTTGGGGTGCGTCAGCTTGCTCGTGAGTTGCACTTCGCGCTCGAAGCGGGCAATGGTTTGCTCGTTGGTTCGTTCCGCACCTAAGAACTTGACCGCCGTAGGGCGGTGGAGCATGTCATGATGGGCGCGGTAAACGATGCCCATGCCTCCTTCGCCCAACTTTTCGTCCAGCGTGTATTGGCCCAGGTGCTTGGCGGAAAGTGCAGCCAACCGGGCTTCGCGCTTGGCATGTGCCACGACCACCGTAAAGAAGAAAATCGCCACGGCGGCTATCACCAGCAGTGCAAACATTCCCCAAAAGGCGCGGCGGAGCACGTACAACGGTTGGAACGATTCGGCCACATCCTGTTTTGTCGTCACACCAAATCCTTCGTCTTTCAGCCACGTCCACGCACTAATCACCGGCACGCCCCGGTAGTCGCGAAACCCGCTGACTTCGACACCTGATTCTCTCTTCAGCGCTGCTGTAGCCATTTTGGTCAGCGGTTGATCGGCCCGGCGCAATTCTGGCCGCCCGCCCGTGGTCATGTCGACTCCCGGGTCGCGCATTTCCAGCGTGAGAATCGAGCGCGAATCGGGCAAATCGGCCAACAGCCCAATTTGCTTGAGATTATCGTCAAAGCGGCTTTCGCTGAGCATCAAGCCGTCTTGATTGAAAGCGTACGTTTCGCCGGTTTCGCCGCTGCGGGCCACTTGCAAAATGCGCGTGAAATCTTCATCGGGGCGAATGCGCAAACCGAGCACGGCCACGATTTGTCCTTGCGCATTTTTCAACGGAGCCGCGGTGAACATGGTGGGCAGGTTCGATTTGACTTCGCCTTTTTCATCCTTGAGCAGTAAAATACTGCGGAATGGATGCGAGACGCCGGGCTTTCCGGCTGCCACTTGCGTGAAAAACTGTCTTTGGTAGCCCGGCAGCGAGCGGCCTACGGGGGCATCCAAATCGGCGGCCAGCACGACCGCTTCAGGAGACAGAATCACAAAGCCCGCATACCCCAACGCCATTTCCGGCTTCAAGCGTGCGCGAATTGACTCTTGCGCCGGCGATTGCAGCAGCGCCCGGGTTGGATCAGCATCGGCGGCAGATTTTCCAATTGTCGCGAGCTGCTCGACAGGCGAGATAAGCTGATCGTCGTCGGCAATCAGCAGTGCATCCTTGATTTCTTCCAGCGTCCACACGTGCAGGGCGGCTACATCGGCGTTCAGAATGGCGGTCAGCTCACCGATTCGGCGCTCGCGCATGGCATTTTCCACCGATCGGCTAACCCACCAGCCGCACAGGCCCAAAATCAGCGTGGCTAGAATCGGCCAAATCCACAACTGTTTGCGCCGGATCAGGCTGGTGACCACGGCCGACCGAAGCGCGCTGCGTGCTGCAGATTTCACAGCGCTGGCGGCCTTCGAAGACGATTTGCTTTGGTCCACAAACAGCTCCCGGCCTGGTGCGCTAAATCAACGCGAGGCTGCGGCTTCGTGAGTTTACGCCTCGGCGAGCCATTGTTTGGCCGCTTCCAACTCGGCAGCGTCGAAGTAGCGGATTTTCGCCATCGTGAACGGCTTGCAAATGGTGGCCATCCACTTTTCCCACGTCTTTTCGCCGACCAAAGCAATGCGCTCGATTTTTGTGCAATGCGTGGTGGCGAATTTCGTGTCGTCCCACAGCGCTTTGGCGTCCCAACCGTGGAAATCGTGAAACTGCGCCAGCATCCGAATTTTTCCCTGCTTGGCAATGGCTTCGTCGATCAGTGGTACGAATGTTTTGTAATCCGCATCGTGCAGCTTGCCCGACATTTGGAAGCCCATCACGTTGGTTGGCATTCCGGAAAGTTGCTCAATCATATTTTCCCTCCTGGATCAATTGTTTCACAGATAAAATATTTCACAGATCAATTGTTTCACAGTTAAATTATTTCATAGTGGCAAGTAAGAGCCAAACGGCGGCACAAAGTTATTGCCGAACGGAACGCTGTACGGACTTCGAAAGCTGCCCGAATCGTATGAGCTGTTGAGCTGTGTCGCTCGCTCCTGCCGCGCTTGTTGCACCGTCCCTTGGCTGGTCTGCAGCGCTTGCAATTGCTGCTGCCGCAGGCGATCGAACGACACTTGGTTTTGAGCGATGGATTGCCGGTCCGCCCGAATTTCGGTCATGGCCGCTTCCAGCTTCTGGGCGCTGAGGTTGGGAATATCCATCAGCCCAAGCGATTCCAGATACTTGCGGCGGTAACCGTCGGCCATGTTGGTCATGTACGCGCCGAGCCAATTCTGGGCTTCTTGAAAGTCCTTGCCGTTGAGCACTTTCAGCTTGGCGTGCCAATCGTCCATGAACGCTTGCAACTCGCTGGCCGGCATGGCTTGAATTTGTGCTTCGAGCTTTTCGTTGATTCGCTTGATTTGCGCCGGAGTGTAAATGGGCTGGGTCGAAAGCCATTTTTGATACTCTGCGCCCAGCCGCTTCCACTCGTCGCTGGCCATAATTTTGGATCGAGCGGCGTTTTCTGACGGCGGCATCAGCACCGATTGCGTGGTTGCTCCGGCGCGATCGGCCGCAGCGGGGACGGGTTGTTCAGCAATCGCTTGCCTAGCCGTTGCGCACCCGGCGAGAACCAGCATCACAGTCAACCATTTTGCAGCGATCGATTTAGTAGCGATCCATTTTGCAGCCATTGCTGGACCCTCGAACAACGGAAGAAAACATGCTGACTATAACGGCAAAGTGTAACTAATTTGGCCTGGGCCATTGTCTTCGAAGAATTGCATTTGGGGCGGAGCTGGTGGATTAAACTTGGGCGGCCGGTAAGGGCTTTGAAATGTATTGAAGCCCGGCGCGCTGTTATAGGAACTGAACTGTGTTTGCTGCGCTTGTTGCGAAGCCGCGTTTTGCTGTTGGGCAGACTGGACCGCTTGCTGCCGGCCGGCGTTGAAGGCCGCTTGGTTTTGCGTGATCGACATTTGATCGGCGCGAATATCGGTAATGGCTGCCTCCAATTGGCCGGCGGTCTTGTTGGGGATATTGGTCAACCCCATTTGCCGCAAATAATCGCGCCGATAACCTTGCGCCATGTTGGTCATGTAGGCCCCGAGCCAGTTCTGCGCTTCTTGAAAATCCTTGCCGTTCAAAATTTTCAGCTTGGCCTGCCAGTCGTCCATGAAGCCTTGCAGTTCGCTGGTTGGCATGCTCTGGATTTGAGCATTGAGCTGATCGTTGATTTTTTTGATTTGGTTGGGAGTGTAAATCGGCTGCGTGTTCAACCATTGCTGGTATTGCACGCCGATTTGCTTCCAGGGGTCGCTATTCATAATTTTCGCCCGCGTGGCGGCATCCGCTGCCGCGGTGGTTGACGCAGCCGCCGGC
>DASRSD010000189.1 GCA_035656635.1 Pirellulales bacterium | reverse complement strand
CAGAATGTCCTTTGGAAGCAATCAAAAGCGGCCGGCATTTCTTCGCCAATTATTCTGAATGGCAAAGTTTACACACAGGTGCGGTATAAGCCTGACACCAAACAAGAACAGGAAGAAGTAATTTGTCTTGACGCCAACACGGGCGATCCACTTTGGGAGAATAAATGGAATGTATTTCTTTCCGATGTACCGGCAGAACGAGTCGGATGGAGCAATCTAGCCGGCGATCCGGAAACCGGCCGCATTTACTCGCAAGGTGTGAACGGATATTTCTCGTGTATTGATGGCGAAACAGGTAAAACTATTTGGTCGCGCTCCCTGGGTGAGGAGTTCGGCATGGTAAGTCCGTATGGCGGGCGCACACATTCCCCAGCATTGTTCGAAGATTTAGTTATCGCAAACGGTGTCATGGTCGGTTGGGGAGAGACTGCAGTGCCGGCGCATCGAATTCTGGCTATGGACAAAAACACCGGCGAGGTGCGCTGGTTCGCCAGTACGAATCCTAAGCCCGAAGATACCGTTTACAGTACGCCATTTTTCACAGTGATTGAGGGGCAAGCAATTATGGTGCTCGGCTCCGCCGACGGGGCGGTGTGGGGATTTCAGCCCCGCACAGGAAAGCCCTTGTGGTTTTTTCGAATGTCGCGCCGGGGATTGAATTCATCACCCACCGTAGTTGGCGACAAAGTGTATATGACGCAGGGGGAAGAAAATTTAGACAACGTCACTGCGGGAGAACTGGTCTGTTTTCGCGGAACAGGCACCGGAAATATTACTAAAACTAACGAAGTCTGGCACGTTCTCAAGGATCTCGCCAGTAAATCTTCACCGCTAGTTGTCAACGGACGGGTTTACAGCGCCGATGATTCTGGCAACTTATATATTGCTGACGCAGGCACGGGAAAACTCATCGGCGCTAAACCGGTTAAGCTAATCGGCACCATTGTTCGAGCTACTCCCTTATTTGCTGACGGAAAAATCTATCTTTGCTCAACCACCGCTTGGCATGTCATGCAGCCGACAGAAAATGGTGTGAAGTTTCTATCCAAAATGCGGTTGCCCGATCAGGATGAAGTCAGCGGATCGCTTACCGTATCGCACGGCAAGATTTATTTGCCCACTGGCGCCGCATTGTATTGCTTGGGCAAGGCAAACGTGAAGCCGGAAGCAACGCCGATTCCACCCGCGCCAAAAGAACAGCCATCGGCAGCTTCCGAAACTGACAAAGCTGCCTGGGTGCAAGTTACTCCCGGTGAATTGGTGCTGAAACCAGGACAAAAACAGCAGTTCCATGTGCGACTGTTTAACGATCGCGGACAAGAGTTGCCGGCCAATAATCCGGCAGTAAGTCAAAAATCGAAATGGGAATTAAACGGGCCGGGCTCGTTCGATGCCAATGGCGTGTACACCGCACCCTTAGGTCCCGCGCATTCCGGTGCAATTGTCACCGCCCAAGTTGGCGAAATTTCTGGCCAAGCTCGGGTGCGCGTCATCCCGCCGCTTCCATGGAAGTGGGATTTTAACGACATCCCTTTGATGCCCGACTCCAAAAACCCAACGGCGCCAAAATCGGGGGAAGCACCGCTGACCTGGATCGGCGCGCGATACCGGCACAAAATTATTGAAAAAGACGATGACAAGGTAATGGTGAAGATTACCACCATTCCTAAAGGCACACGAAGCCAAAGCTGGATGGGCCCTGATGACATGCACGATTACACCGTCCAGGCCGATTTGTGTGGACAGTATAAACCGCAGGCAGCCGGCAATGTTGTTGCAACATCGGTTGATGCCAACTCCTCGACATCAAAATCTGATGCGACGCCGAGTGCCGCACAAATTAATCCGGCTGAAGCAGCCGAAAACCCAGTCATGGGTTTGCCAGATATGGGCTTGATCGCCCAGCGCTACACGCTCGACATGATGGGTAACAGCCAACAATTACAAATTCGATCGTGGCCGCCACAAGTGGCGCGGCGGTTTTCTAAAACCATTCCGTTCCATTGGCAGGGGGATAAATGGTACACGATGAAATTTTCTGCTAGCGCGAAAGACGGGAAAGCGATATTAAAGGGCAAAGTATGGTCGCGGAGTGATCCAGAGCCCGATAAATGGACTATTGAGGCCGTCGATGATGTGCCGAATTTGCAAGGCAGCCCAGGCCTCTTCGGCCAATCGACCATTTCGGAGATTTACATTGACAACGTGAGCGTAGTGTCGAACGAATCGTCGCAGTCCGGCGGCATAAAAAATTCAAAGACTAAATCCGGCGATCTGCCAACGAAATGAAACGAAGAGGAGAAGGTTTGTGACGATTTTGAAATTCGGTGTGCGATGGGCATTGTTATTTCTTTCCACGGCCGTGGCTTTGGGAACAGCGTTCTTACATTCGCTGGCTTCTGGTCAAACCACATCGCCGGAAAGAACACCGCCGTCGATCAACGTTCTTGCCGCTTCTTCTACTTCAAATTCCAGCGGAAGCGGAGCGGTTGGCATGAACCTCGGCACGCAGGCTAAAAAAACCGAGGGAGAATTGGCTGGCGTCGAAGGTTATGCAAAATACGCAGCGGAAGTTGTAGGCGTTGGACCGAACGATTGGAGCATGTGGGGCGGTTCCTCGATTCGCAACAACACACCCGAAGCCAAAAATATTCCTGCAGATTGGGATCCCGGTGAATTCGATCCCGACAGCGGCGCATGGAAAAACAAAGGAGCCAAGGACATCAAGTGGGTTGCCTCGCTGGGCTTCAAAAGCTACGGCAATCCCGTGGTCGCGAATGGTCATGTATACGTGGGAACAAACAATGGTCACGCCTATTTGAAGCGCTATCCGACAGATATCGATTTGGGTGTGCTGCTTTGCTTCGATGAAAAAACCGGTCAGTTTTTGTGGCAAGACAGCAACGAAAAACTTCCCACCGGCCGTGTGAACGATTGGCCTGACGAAGGGGTGTGCAGCGCTCCGCTGGTCGAAGGCAACCGACTGTGGTATGTCTCCAACCGAGGCGAAGTGCGCTGCTTGAGCACCGACGGCTTGCGCGGCGGTAAAAACGTCGGGCCGGTGAAGAATGAAAAGGAAATGGCACAGAAGAAAAATCCCAACGCCGTGTGGGAAGAAGATCAGGAAGCCGATGTAATTTGGGTGCTCGACATGATGAAGCAACTGGGAACGCAACAACACAATATGTCAAACTGCTCCATTACCGCGGCAGGTGATGTGCTGTTTGTGAATACCGGCAACGGCGTGGACGAAGCGCACATCAACCTGCCGGCACCTTATGCCCCCACGTTTATTGCGGTCGATAAAAATACCGGCAAAGTCCTGTGGACTGATAACTCCCCTGGTCCGAATGTGCTGCACGGCCAGTGGTCATCGCCTACGTACGCGGTCATTGACGGCCAACCCCAGGCGATTTTGGGTTGCGGCGACGGTTGGGTTTACAGTTTTGATCCGCGTACAACCAGCGGCAAACCGACTCTTTTGTGGAAATTCGATTGTAATCCAAAGAAATCCAAATACACGCTGGATCGTGCTGATCGCAATCACATTATTGCTACTCCCGTGGTCTATAAGGGGCTAGTCTACATCGGTGTGGGAGAAGATCCCGAACATGGTGAAGGAAACGGACATTTATGGTGCATCGATCCCACCAAGCGCGGCGACGTGAGTCCGGAATTGGTGTTCAATTCGGCCGATCCGACCAAGCCCATCCCGCACAAAAGAAATCAGGCTGCGGTAGAAGCCGATGGTGATTTTACGCGCGCCAATTCCAATTCCGCCTGCGTGTGGCATTACGAAGGGGAAGATCTCAACAAAAATGGCAAGCTCGATCCCGAAGAAACCATGCACCGCACTTGCGGCACCGTAGCCATTAAAGATGATATTTTGGTCGTTGCCGATTTTTGTGGAATCATTCATTGTCTCGATGCCAAAACCGGCCATTGCTATTGGACGCACGACATGCTGGCCGCCAGTTGGGCTTCGCCTTTAATTACAGATGGGAAAATTTTCATCGGCAACGAAGACGGCGACATGTTGGTGTTCAAATTCGGAAAAACGAAGGAACTGCTCAGCAAAAACTCCGACGGTAAGCCGGATGGCATCAACATGGGCTCCAGCATTTATAGCACTCCGATTGTTGCCAATGGGGTGCTGTATATCTCAACGCGCAATCTGCTGTTTGCTATCGCTCCGCCCGGCAATTGATTGGATTTCCCACTCAGGAGTTCTTTTTCGCCGGAAATTGGTCTTCGGTTGGCTCGGTTTTTGGGGTATCGTCGGCGGCCCAAATACCGATTCATTTTCCTCATGCTGCTGTTCGCTTGCATGCCAGCCGACAAATTTGACGCGCTGCACCCGGCTGTTCCGGCCCGGCACGTAATCTCATTCAATCCCTCTGCTGCGCAATTTAGCATGTTAGGGAGCTTGTTGATTTGCGCTGCGGTACTCGTCGCTTATTGGCCGGCACGCCATGGAGATTTTGTATTGGACGACGATCTACTATTGACTCACAATTCGATAATTCAATCTCCTAACGGTCTATACCGTTTTTGGTTTAGTAAACAGCCGGCGGATTACTGGCCCGTCACCAACTCTACGCTCTGGCTGGAATGGCGGCTGTGGGGAATGAACCCCACTGGGTACCATCTCACAAATTTGCTGTTGCACATGATTGATTCGCTTCTCGTGTGGTTGGTGCTGAAGCGACTGGGGATTCCGGGGGCATTTCTAGCTGGTTTGTTGTTCGCAGTGCATCCGGTCAATGTGGAAAGCGTCGCCTGGATTGCCCAGCGCAAAAATGTGTTAGCGTTAATGTTCGGTTTGCTGTCGCTTCTACTATGGCTGGCTGCTGAGCGAAAATTTGCGAGCAACACTTCAACCACGAACGCAGTCCAGCATGCGGTGCCGCGTGGAGCTTTTGGTAGGTGGTATGGAATGAGTCTGGGCGCGTTCGTGTTGGCGATGCTGAGCAAAGGCTCGGTCGCAATTTTCCCCATCGTATTGTTGTTGTTGACTTGGTGGCGACACGGACGAGTCAAGTTGCAAGACCTCCTGTGTAGCGCACCATTCTTTGCAGTCTCCGCAGTATTGTCGTGGGTCGATATTTGGTTTCAGCGGCAAGGATCAGGCGAAATTATTCGCGATGTAAATTTTTGGCAGCGTATGTGTGGCGCCGGTGCCGCGGTTTGGTTCTATTTGGGAAAAGCACTGCTGCCTATTCGGTTGTCGTTCGTGTACCCAGCCTGGAATATCCAGGCAAGCAATTTGCTCTGGTGGCTACCTTGCTTAGCAGCAATCGCTGTCACGCTGATACTTATCCGGCAACGAAATTCGAATCGCACTCTCTGGGCACGATCTTCTCTTTTCGCTTGGGTGTTCTTTGCAATTTCATTATTGCCAGTCATGGGTTTTACCGACGTAGGCTTCATGCGGCATTCGTTGGTCGCTGATCATTATCAACACATTGCAATCATTGCCCTTGTCGCTCTGGTCGCATCGGCGGTTGCTTTCATTTTTGCCCGAGTTCCAACCTCCTTGCGTTGGGCGGTTGTAACCCCTACGGGTGTGGTTGTGTTGGCATTAACCTTTTTGGCGCGTCAGCAAAGCGCGCTGTATGCCGGTCCCATGTTCCTGTACGAAGACACGATCCAAAAGAACCCAGCAAGTTGGTTGGCTCACAATAATCTGGGAAATGCGCTGGTCGATGCTGGTCGCAAGTCGGAAGCACTGGCGGAATTCGAGCGAACCGTCGAATTGAATCCTGATAGTTCAATCGCTCACAACAACTTGGGTATGCGCTTTTACGATTCTGGCCAATTAGCAGAAGCCATCGATCATTTTCAGAAAGCCATTCGGCTGCAAAATAACTATGCCGACGCTTACCATAACCTGGCCATGTCGCTCGATCGGCTTGGCCAATCGGAAGCAGCCGTCGCTCAACTACAACTAGCCATTAAATATCAGCCCGACTTCGCCGAGGCGCATTACCATCTGGGTGCCATTTATTTGAATGCTGGCCAGTTGGAAAACGCAATGATTCAATTAGAGCAGGCGCTCAAAATCAAAAGCGATTATTTCGAAGCGCGCAACGATTTGGGCCTTGTGTTATCAAAATCGGGCGTGTTCCCCGAAGCAATCCAGCAGTACACGCTTGCGTTACGGTTGAAGCCAGATTCGCCCGAAACGCATAGCAACTTGGGCAATGCTCTGGCAAAGTCAGGTCAACTGGAAGACGCGATTGCGGAATATCAACAAGCTGTGCGATTGCGGCCCGATTATGCACAAGCGTATGTGAATTTGGCCATGACCGAAGCGGTTGTGGGACACGCTGCTGAGGCGGAAGCTGCAGCTCGATCCGCATTGAAATTAGCTCGTTTACAAAATGACACACGGCTGACCGCGCAAATTGAAGCGTGGCTCGTGGCACATCATGGAGTTGCACTGCAACGGTAAATGACATGCAACACAATTTGCAACACCGACTGCCAGGAGTGAACTTTGTCGACCGACATCGGTCGCTAATCTTCGGATTGGCTTTGGTTATTTTCGCCGTTTTACTGGGATGGATTTATCGTGGAACGCTGCGTGCGCCTTTTGTGTTTGATGATGCCCCCAGCGTGGAGACGAATTCATCGATTGTGCGATTGTGGCCGTTGGTGGGAACGGGGAGTTGGCGGGGGCCGTTGAATCCGCCACGCGATTTGCCAACTTCCGGCCGGCCGCTAGTGAACCTGACGTTG
>DASRSD010000188.1 GCA_035656635.1 Pirellulales bacterium | reverse complement strand
ATCCGGCGGTGATGGAGTTGTATCGTCAACAAATCGACAAACGCCTGGAGAATGTGGCCAAGTGCGAGCAAATTCAGAAGTTTGCCCTGCTGCCGCGCGGTTTTACGATCGAGGAAGAAGAGCTTACCCCTACATTGAAATTGCGTCGCGGAATTGTACAGCAACATTTCGCACAGGAAATTGACGGATTGTATGCGGAGTAAATGGAACTTGCCCACATGCCGGCACCATAAATGCAGCGGCCGAAAGCACCATCGAATTGACGTTGCAGCAAGATACTCCCTCGGTCACACTTGCCTTTGATGATTCATCCTGATTCCGACTCCGGCGAATTGAAAGCTCTGGCTTCAGCGACCTCCGATTCGCACGCCATCGCGCGCCACGATCCTTACGCTGCATTGCGAGTGCCGGCATTTCGCCGCTACATGATTGGCAATTTCTTGGCGATTCTTGGATTGCAAATGCAGTCGGCTGCCATTGGCCTGGAGCTGTATCGCCGTACGAAAGCCCCCATTGCATTGGCGTTAGTGGGCTTGGTGCAGGTCTTGCCCGTGTTAGGGTTGGCCGTGGTTGCCGGGCATGTGGCCGACCGGTTCAACCGGCGAAACGTGATTATGACGGCCGTGCTGATCATTTCGGCGGGGTCGGCCGGATTGGCAAATTTATCGGCTGCCCATGCGCCGGTGGCTTGGATGTACGGCTGTTTATTCTTCGCCGGGCTGGCACGGGCGTTTCAGCAGCCGGCGAAAGCGTCCATGTTGCCGCAATTGGTAAAGCGGCGCGATTTTCCTAATGCAGTGACGTGGAATTCCGCCGCGTTTCAATTGGCTTCGGTATTGGGACCGGCGATGGCGGGCATCGTGATTTCCATTTTCAAAGGGGCGGCAATGGTGTTCGTGTTCGACGCCAGTTTCGCGCTCTGTTTTTTCGGAATTCTATCGACCATTCACTATCGCCGGCGGAATGTTGAAAAGCAGCCCTTCACGGCCGAAAATTTGGCGGTTGGAATACGATTTGTATGGCGCAATAAAGTTATTTTGGCCGCCAGCAGCCTGGATATGTTCGGCGTCTTGTTCGGCGCGGCCGTGGCCTTGGTGCCAATTTACGCTGACGACATTCTAAAAGTTGGCAACATAGGTTATGGCATGATGATGGCCGCTCCGGCAGCCGGCGCGGTGGCCATGTCGTTTGTGCTCTCCCATTTGCCCCCAATGCAGCACGCGGGAAAGACGCTATTGTGCGCCGTCACCGGTTTTGGCGTGGCGACCGTTGTGTTTGGATTTTCGCGCTGGTTTCCGCTTTCGCTGGCCATGCTATTTATGACCGGGGCCATGGACAACATTAGCGTGGTGGTGCGACAATCATTGATTCAATTGTTGACCCCGGACGAAATGCGGGGTCGTGTATCGGCCATCAACGGCATGTTCATTTCGGTCTCGAACGAAGTGGGCGATATTGAATCGGGCACCGTGGCACAAGCCTTTCGCTCGGCAAATTTCTCCACGGCCAGTTCGGCCACAATCTCTGCGGTGACCGGCGGGGCGGGCACGCTGGCCGTCGTGGCGATTATTGCTTGGCTTTTTCCGCAGTTACGAGGTTACGGTAAATTAGACAGCGGCGTGGCCGGTTCATCGCACGCCCCTTCGCCGTCGGAGACCGTTGTTGCCGACGCCTCGCAATCGGAAGCCCCACGCGCAGCAGGGTAATAATGCCACGGATTGTGCAGTTGACGTGGGAGCCGCCTCACCTTCCGTCCAGAATGCCGTTTAATCCCAACCGTGGTCAGCCCATATGTGTTGTATAATTTCACCGGTTGACTTAATGGCCCTTAGACGGCCATACTCAGTAGTTCCTGCAAGCCGGCGGCCGTGGCAATGGCAGCCGGGTGCAGTTAACGTTTTGCAAGCCTTTGTCGAGGAGGATGCTAGCCATCGATAAGCACAATCGCATTAACGAACAAATTCGCGTTCCACAAGTGAGGGTCATTGCCGCCGACGGGGCACAACTTGGAGTTCTTTCGACCGATCAGGCATTGAGCTTGGCGCGGGAGCAAGAATTGGATCTGGTGGAAGTTGCTCCCACGGAAAAGCCACCCGTTTGCCGAATCATGGATTTCGGTAAGTTCAAATACCAACAGAAGAAGAAACAACACAAGCAGCATTCACATCACACGAAGATCAAAGAAATTCGCGTGCGTCCCAAAACCGGCGATCACGACATTGAAACCAAGGTCAACCAAGCCCGAGGTTTTTTGGCCCACAAAGATAAGGTCATTATCTCCGTTGTGTTCCGCGGCCGGGAATTGGCACACATTGAGGAAGGGCACCGGGTGCTGAAGCGCGTGCTGGAGTTGCTCGATTCGACCGGCAAGCCCGAATCGCCCCCTTCGCACCAAGGCAAACGCATTGTGTGCACCATTGTGCCGAAGTAACGCACTGTGGCGGGCAGGTGTTAAGGAAGCCGCGTGCGAAGATTCCACGTGAACAGGCACAGGGATAATTTGCACAATAGCCCGACTGTTTCTGTCGGGTATTTCTGCCACGTAAAACGCAAATTGTCCCACCACCTGTGATGGGTAGTGATGCATTTTGAAGTGAACTGCATTGGGTGGTCGGGGGTCGAGTGCCGCCGAGCCCGCGGAATGCTGCCCGCTGGGGGCTCCCTTCGGTCGACCCCAGCCACCCTGAGGAAGCAAAGTGCATCACGACCCCTTGTGATGGATCCCCTTTTCCGAGGGCGGAAAAACAGCTAAGATACTTGATTCTGAAAATCCGCATTAAGGATCGCCGCCATGCCGAAGATGAAAACCCACAAGGGCGTAAAAAAACGCTTCCGCGCTACCGCCAAAGGCAAAGTGAAGCATCGCCGCGCGGGCACCAGCCACTTAAATAGCCGCATGACGCAGAAACGAATCCGACATTTGCGGCGAACCGGCGTAATGGAAAAGCCCGACACGCACCGAATTTTGGAAGCGTTGGCCGGCAACAGCTACTAGGCAAAATGACGAAATTCGAATGACGAAACCAAACGCCATTCCGCATTCCAAACGAATACCAAATAATCATGCGAACTACCTCTGCAGTACCTCGTAATCGTGCCAAAAAGCGGCTGTTCCGCAAGGTAAAGGGCTTTGTCGGCGGGCGTGGCCGGCTGTACCGCACTGCGACCGAAACGCTGGTTCGCAGCGGCGTATATGCATTCCGCGATCGCCGTCGCCGTCGCCGTGATTTGCGGGCCCTGTGGATCATTCGCATCAATGCCGCCGTTCGGGAGCGCGGCCTGCGCTACGGCGAATTCGTGAATGGCTTAGGCAAGGCGAAAATTGAGCTCGATCGCAAATCGCTTTCTGAAATGGCCGTGACCGATGTGGCCGCTTTTGATGCCGTCGTCATGCTGGTCAAAGCCGCACTGGGCGCAAAGTAGCCTTTTCCAATCGGCGTCGAGCTGCATTTTCCATGCCGGCTACCTGTCGTTGGTTTTTTTGTTGTGTGGTTACGGCTGAATGGCTTGCATGGCCAGCCGCTGGAATTCGCGCCGCATATCGCTACCGTCGGAATTTTTCAGGTTGCTGCGCTGGATCAGCAGGATCACGAACACGTCTTTCATTGGATCGATCCAGCCTTGCGTGCCGAACGCTCCGCCGTGGCCGAACGTCCCTGGCGAAAGCATTTCCGTGATTCCTTCCGGCGTGTTCACCACGCCAATTCCCAATCCCCAGGCCATGCCGGGCGTGAATCCGGCTTTCAAATCGCCGGTTTGATTTTCCGTCATCTCGTGCAACGTTTTTTCGGCAATAATTCGCTTGCCGTGGAGTTGCCCGCCATTCAGCAGGGCCTGATACAACCGGGCCAAATCGGCGCCTGTGGAATACAATCCGCCGGCCGGACAAGGATAAAGCGGCTTTGCCGTCGGCACGGCGGCTCGAAAATCGGGGAGTGAACTGGCCAACACCAACTGACCGTTTTTCGTGCCATATAGTTCCGCCAATCGTTGGGCTTGCTCGGGCGAAAGAAAAAATGCGGTGTCGTGCATTTCCAGCGGCTGAAAAAATCGCTCCGCCAAATAATCCTCGTAGCGCTGGCCCGAGGCAATTTCGATCACGCGCCCCAGCACGTCGATCCCGGCGGAGGAATATTTCCATTTGCTCCCCGGCTCAAACTCCAGCGGCCGTTGCGAAGAAACCAGCACCACCTCGGCCAGCGTGTGATCGCGGGTTCGCATCAATGCTTTCAATCCGTCCGGATACTCGGGCTGACCGGAGGTATGCGTGAGCAAGTCTTTCAGCGTGATCGGTCGGTCGGGCTTTTTCAGCGTTACCGTGCCGGCATCTTTATCCGTCGAAGCCACGACCATTTGCCCTTTAAACTCCGGAATGTATTTCTCCACCGGATCGTCAATCGAAAGCTTGCCTTCATCACGCAACAGCATCAGACTCATGGCCGTGATGGGCTTAGTCATCGACATAATGCGGAAAATGGCGTCCTTAGGCATTGGCTGATCGGCTTCTAAAGTCCGCTTGCCGATCGCTTCCTGGTAAACAATTCCATCTGAGGTGCCGATGACCATCACCGCTCCGGCAATTTCGTGCCCGTCGACGAACTTCTGCATGCCCGGGCCAATGGCCGCAAGTTTTTCGGCATCGAACTTCGGCGGCGCGGCGCAGGCGGAAGCAGCGGCGAAAATCCAACCACAAAGAAAAAATGTGGATAAGCAAATCAACAATGGTTGTTTTAGACGCATGTGCATGGCCGGGCAGCCTTTCGGTAAACGTGTTGTTTTGACAAGCCTGTGAATTGTTGTAGTTGGTCGCTCGTCGGTTGGCAAGCAATGGGCCGGCGCGGCATCGCCATTTTCATTTTTCATGGGCTGCGGCGGATCGATCTTAAATTTTCGGTAAAAGTTGCTTGCTCGCCGCGTCGATATGTGATATGTACATTTGTATATGAATCTGCGATATCTCTTTGTCGACATGAATTCGTTCTTCGCTTCGGCGGAGCAGCATTTGCAGCCGCCGCTGCGGAACCGGCCGGTGGCGGTTTCGCCCGTCAATGCGGAAACCACCTGTTGCATTGCCGCCAGTTACGAGGCCAAGCGGTTCGAGGTGAAATGTGGCACGCCGGTTTACCTGGCGCGGCGGATGTGTCCGGGCATTAAAATTGTGCCGGCCCGGCCGACCAAGTACATCCAAATTCACGCTGATCTTAAAGCAGCCATCGAAACGTGCTTGCCGGTGGAAAGCGTGATGTCGATTGACGAATTCGCTTGTCGCTTATCTGCCGACCGGCGCGATGCGGCATCTGCATTACGATTGGCTCAGCAAGTGAAACTGGCGATTCGCACCCAGGTGGGCGAATTTCTGCGCTCGTCGATTGGCATTGCACCGAATCAGTTTTTGGCCAAAGTGGCCGCCGACATGCAAAAGCCCGACGGGCTGACGTTGATTCAGGCTCACGAACTGCCGCAGCGATTGTATCCGCTGGAACTGATTGACTTGCCCGGCATCGGCCGGCGGATGGGGCAGCGGCTGTATCGGGCGGGCATTCGGGAAGTACAGCAGTTGTGTGGGCTGTCGACGGTGGAATTGTCGCAGTTGTGGGGCAGCCGGATCATCGGCCATGCCTGGTGGCGGCAACTGCGGGGTTATGATTTGCCGATTGTGCCCACGCATCGCAGCTCGGTGGGTAATTCGCACGTGCTAGGACCGGAGCTGCGCACCCCGGAATTGGCTCGGGGCGTGCTCATGCGCCTGCTGCATAAAGCGGCGGCCCGGCTTAGGCACATCGGTTATTTCGCCCGATCGATCAGCGTGCTGGTCGAATGCCTGGGGGGCAGAGCGTGCCATAGCAGTTTACGAATGTCTCCCTGCCACGACACGCTCACGCTGTTGGAATTTGCCGCCGCCTTGTGGCCAAATGAATTTCCGGCTCCGCCTTTGCGGGTAAGCGTAGTGCTGGCCGAATTAATTCCCGCAGGCAGCGTGACGGGCATGCTGTTCGACCAGGACCGGCAACTTTCGGCACTGGCTGCGGCGATGGACCGGGTGAATCAAAAATTCGGCGCCCATGCGGTGTACTTCGGCGGCATGCACGGCAGCCAGGAGGAAGGGGGAACAGCGATTGCCTTCAACCAAATTCCGGATTTGGATTTGGCCGATGCGTAGCGCATCCACGATTTCCCAGGCGCAATTTTTTCTTGACATCACAGATTGTTTTCTGCGGGAAAACTGCACGCTTCGTCATGGCGGAAATATCGCGCGAGAATTCAATGGGAAAATATGGCGCTGCTTCGGTCGAGAAAAACAGAGCATTGGCGGATTTAACTTTCCGCAATCTTTCCCCTCGCGCCAAGATTTTTTGCTTGGCGCAGACCGTTAAGTCTTTGCCGCGCGTGCGGCTATAAAGCCTTCCGTAGATGTGGAACGAGCCGGCGTGCCGCTGTCGGCCGCTGTTTGATGCACTGGTTAGATTGCCAAAGAGCAGACTCAGGCGATCTTCCTGAGCGCTTGCAGAGTAGTGTATATGCGTATACAAAGCAAGCGCCCGAATTGGGCCAGTGGTAACGATCACGATAAGAGCTAGAGACTAAGCGTTCGTCGAAGTGTGGGTGGTTTGAGGGTGCAGACACTTCTTTTTACACCAGTGCATGCCCCCGGCGACTCGCCGGGGGCTAAATAGGTAGATTAACCAAAGGGAACGATAAAAGGCCAAGGTTTGGCCGGCCAACCGCGCTCAAGATTGTGACGTTCGACATAGGCAATGCGGTTGCGGACGGTTTGTTCTTCGAAGCAAAAGCGTTTGTCGTAGCCATCGGTCCAAATGGTGCGACCGGGACGAAGCGTGTAGCGGGCAACATCTTTGGCACACTTAACGACTGCGCTGATGGGGTTTGTTGTTGTGCTGATCACAACATGAACGTGCCATGTTTGTACCGTCAGAGCATAGATGCACTGTTGCAGGCGTTGGAGGAGCGAATCGCTGATTGACTGACCAATTCGGGATAAGTCGGATTGCTCGAATCGGAAGGGAGCATGTTGCATTCGAGATTGGTCAGCCGATTGCAATTCCGGATCAGGCGGATAAATGACGCCGTCTTCGACCCAACCACGTTTGTCGCCGCGCAGCCATGTGCCGTAAGTGGTCATGGTGAGCATCGTAGCCAACGTGTTGCCCATGACATTTGACCGATCGCAATATTTAGCCCCCGGTCAATGACCGGGGGGGTTCGGGGAGCCGCAATGAATGGCGGAATGTGTTGCCAGTGCATGACCCCGGCGAGTCGTCGGGGGCTAAATAGGGGATCAATACTCATCGCCGGCGGATTCGCCTTCGCCGAGGCGCGGCGGGGGTTTGAGGCCGCGCACTTGCTTGGTGGCAATTTCGGTTTGCAGTTGGGAAATGGCGGTGGCCAGCGGAATAGCGCCTTTGTCCCCCTCGATGCGGTCGCGGACACTCACGGTGCCGGCTTCGGCGTCTTTGGGGCCGACCACGAACATGTAGGGAATGAGCTGCAATTGGGCGTCGCGGACTTTGGCGCCGAGTTTTTCCGCCCGATAATCGCCCATGACGCGGAGGCCGGCAGCTTTAAGTTCGCTTTCCACGCGGCGGCCGTATTCTTCACTCTTTTCGCTGACCGTTAACACGCGAACTTGCTCCGGCGCCAGCCACAGCGGGAAAGCACCGGCGAAATGCTCGATCAGCACGCCCACGAAACGCTCCAATGAGCCGAGCGGGGCACGGTGGATCATCACCGGCTTGTGCGGCTGGTTGTCGGCGGCGATATATTCCAAATCGAACCGTTCCTTGCTGGGCAAGTTGTAATCGACTTGCACGGTGCCCAGTTGCCAATCGCGGCCCAGGCAATCGCGGACGACGAAATCGATTTTCGGACCGTAAAAAGCCGCCTCGCCGCGCTCCACCGTCAGGTGCGGCAAGTTCGCGCCTTGGGCCACGTTGAGAATCGCCTCCTCAGCCTTGTTCCAGGCGGCATCGGTGCCGACGTATTTATTACTGGTCGGGTCGCGGAAGCCGAGGCGCACCCGGTAATCGGCCAGACCCAGCGCCTTGAGCACGGTTTGCGTGAAATCGAGGCAGCCGCGGACTTCGTCGGCAACCTGATCTTCCGTGCAGAAAATGTGGGCATCGTCCTGGGTAAAGCCGCGCACTCGGGTCATGCCGCCCAACTCGCCGGATTGTTCGTAGCGGTAAACGGTGCCGAATTCGGCCAAACGCACCGGCAGCTCGCGGTAACTGCGGGGTTTGTTTTTGTAAATCATGATGTGATGCGGGCAGTTCATGGGCTTGAGCAAATACTGCTCGTCGTCGGACATCACGATGGGTTTGAACTGGCTGTCGGCGTAATACGGATAGTGGCCGGAGATTTTGTAGAGATCGACCTTGCCGATGTTGGGCGTGTAAACCGGCTCGTAGCCGCGCTTGATGAGTTCCTCTTTGACGAACTGCTCCAGCAGGCCGCGCACCAGTGCGCCTTTGGGCAACCACAAAATCAGGCCGGAACCGACCAGCGGGTTCACGGCGAACAGTTCCAGATGCTTGCCCAGCACACGATGATCGCGGCGCTTGGCTTCTTCCAGCGCGGCGAGGTAGTTGTCTAAATCTTCCTTGGAGAACCAGGCGGTGCCGTACAGACGCTGCAACTGCTCGCGAGATTGGTCCCCTTTCCAGTAGGCGCCAGCCACGCTGGTGAGCTTGAATGCACCGATGTAACCGGCACTGGGAACATGCGGGCCGCGGCAGAGGTCGATGAATTCTCCCTGGCGATAAAACGACATGGAAGCGTGATCTTTCAGCCCGGTGTTGATGTGCTCCACTTTGAAGTTTTGATGCAGCTCCTGACACAGTTGCAGGGCTTTTTCGCGCGGCTCTTCAATGCGCTCGAAAGCTTCGTCGGCTTTGACGATTTTGGCCATTTCGGACTCGATGGCGGGAAAATCTTCTTCGGTGAGCGAACGGGGCAACATCATGTCGTAATAAAAGCCGCTGCCCACGGTCGGGCCGAATGCTAACTGCACGCCGTCAAACAGCCGCATGACGGCCCGGGCCATCACATGGGCGCACGAATGCCGCATGACGCCTAGTGCGGCAGCATCTTTGCGGGTGAGAATTTTGAGGGCGATTTCGCCTTCGGCCGGCAGGGGCGTATCTAGGCCGACGGTTTTGCCATCGACCACCGCGGCAACGGCGGCCTTGGCCAGACCGGGGCCGATATCGGCAGCAACATCTTTGGCCCGCATGTGTTGAGAATATGTTTTTACCGATCCGTCGGGAAGTTTAACCGTGAGCATGGGAAAATTGAGGGTTCCAGGGCGTGGGAAGCAAAATTACAGTGAGACCAGAGCTTAGCTAAATTTATATTTCAAGTTCAGGGAGATAAAAAAATGACACCACAATCCTTGCTTTGGGTGCAGGATCGGGGGCTTATCTATGGCTGTTTGCGGGCGTAAATACCGCCGAGGGTTAAGACTGCCATTTTCGACGTCGGTGCCGAAATGTCCAGACGGACGAAGGCGCCAAAAGATAGCCGTGGACGACGCGGGTACAGATCATGGAGCAAATCACAATGGGGTGAACCACTACGATTGTTTACCGTCGCCGTCCACGGCATTTATACGGTTCAAGTGATGATTCTTATCCGTGGTTGCGCGACATCATAGCAAACGAGTGGCCCAATTTTCGCGATTTTTTTTGCAGCGAACCCCGCGGTACTAGCAGGCTAGCTCAAAATTTTCCCTAAATGTCCGGGTGAAAAGGCTGCCGGGCCAGAATTTGCTTGCCGAAGTGGCAATCACCAGTTAATGTTTGTGAAGTGGGCCGATTATGCACTGTTTGAGGAAAAGGCAACATGGACGAAGCACAATCTGAAGGGCCGTTGGAACTCGCGCTATGCGGTGATTTGACCGAAAGCGAGGCCGAGCTCACCGATAAATTGCTCGCCGTCGAACCGGGCGGCGAATGCACTCTGTACATTGATTCGCCAGGTGGCAGCCCGTACTGCGCCATGTCGCTGACGTCACTCATTATGCTACGAGGTTTGCGGGTAACCGGCATTGTGACGGGGGAATGCTCCTCGGCTGCGTTATGGCCTTTTGCGGCCTGCCGGCGGCGGATGGTTACGCCATACAGCGTGCTATTGTTCCACCCCATGAAGTGGCAAAGCGAGGAGCACGTGGGGCTGCACGAAGCTTCAGAATGGGCCCGCCATTTTGCCCAATTGGAAACCGACATGGATCGGTTTTTGGCCGAATTGTTTGGGCCCTCGAAAAGCGATATCCAGCAATGGATTATTTCGCACCGTTACGTTTCCGGGAGCGAGTTGGCTTCCGCCGGATTGGCGGAACTGATCGACTTCAAAATGCTCGACATGTTCCGCACCGGCCATGCTGGCCGGGCAGGCATGCCGCGGCGGCAAATTATCTCCATGCCCAAGCCCCGCGGAGACCAACCGCGCAACGTGGAACGGAATAAACGGGCGGCGAAGCGGAAGTGATGCGAAGTTTTCACCACGGAGGCACAGAGCCAGCAATAAAGAAAGTTATTAGGAAGCCAGGAAACCAGGGATATTTTGTTGAGGCGTTAATCCACGCGAACGGAATCTCGCTCTTCCTGTCTTCCTGGATTCCTTATAAATTTTCCCTGTCTGCTGTATGCCTCTGCGTCTCTGCGGTTGATTTGCACATCAGCGGAAATCGTTGTGGCAGTTAGCGCAGGCTTTGCTGAGATTCCCAGCGGTCGTGTTCGCAACGGCGTAGTTATTGGCATTTACAGCATCGCGCAGTTCGAGAGCTGCTTGCTGCAGCGCTTTGGCGTAGCCGCGGAATTTTTCGTCATCGGCATTTTCCATGCCGGGGCGCGAAATGGCTTCGGCCAGAGCCGCTACCATTTCTGTTTCATGCGTGATGGCGGCGGAATTCTTTTTGAAATCGCCCGCGTTGGCGGTCCACGGGGCGATACGGTCCCGCTGGGCCAGCTCCAGGCGACTCATTAACGGCAGCAAGTTTGATACTTTGCTCCAATCGTTGGTGGTTTCCGCTTTGGCGCTCCCAATGGTTTCGCCGCTTAGCAGTGCGGCTAAATCTTCACTGCGCTGCTTGACATCTCGGAATGTTTGCTCCGTGCTGGCCTTGCAGTTGAAGCCGGAACGGGCGAACATGTCGCGGGCAATTGGGGCCTGGCTCTTCCATTTCACATCGCCGTCGTACTCGTTAATAATGGCGAAGGCCACGGCCAGCAGGCTGAGCGTGTGGCGCGATTTTTTATATTCGCCGCCGAGGAAAGCTTGCTGAGTTTTTACGTCTTCAGCCAACAGCGGCTGCAGCGATTTGATTTCGTCTTGGAGCGTATCGGCGGAGATGATTTTGGACCAGGGAAGCGCGCCGCCGGCCGCGGCGCCGCTGGTGGACTTGCCACCCTGTCCCACTCCCGCAACTCCATTATTTTTAGGTCCAGGCTTCCCCTTGCCCAAGGCGGCATCGGTCATCCACTGTGGCCGCGGACCTTTCAGCAGACTGGCGGGGTCGGGTGGAAAAGCATCCAGAACGTGCCGATCCCATTGAGCAGGCGGAGCCACATACGTGAGCGGAGGGGCGTCTTTTTTGGGCGGGTCGGCGGCAACGACCGGAAAGCGACCAATCGCCAAGACCATCAGCGTTGCGACTGCAATCGCTGAGGCACTTAACAAGTTCAAGCGTGCTTGTTGCATTGCCATAGCTCTGGAAGACGACGCCCCACAGTTTTCATTATTCCATAAATGGCCATTGCTCGCAACGTATAATGGACGGCAGAAATCTGCGATGCCAAGTAAAGATGTGATCTTCGATGTCTGAACTCCATAAACCTAACAGGCGAGATTTTTTGCGTGGCAAGGCGGCGGTTGATGCGCTGGCGGATTTGGCCGACAGTGCGAAAGTTTTGGGAGATACTGCAACCACGTCTGGCGAAGAAGCAGCACTGTCGCTGTCCGAGGCGGAGGACACAGGTTATTTAACGACATTCACCCGTCGGGCGATGGCGTGTGAATTTGCAGTGTTCTTAAACGCCGGGCAGTATCCGCAGGGAACGGAAGCGGCGCTGGAATCGCTCGATTTGGTCGAGCAGTTGGAATCGCAGCTCACCGTGTTCCGCGATACCAGTGAAATAGTCCGCATTAACCAGACGGCGCAGACAGCGGAAGTGGAAGTGGAGCCGCGGCTGTTCGAACTGCTCGTGCGGGCGAAAAAAATTTATGACGCGACGGAAGGAGCGTACGACATCGCGACAGGAAAAATTACTAAGTTGTGGGGGTTTTATCGTCGCCAGGGAAACATGCCCGACACGCAAGGGCTGGACGCGGTTTTGCAACATGGCGGCATGCGCAATGTGAAATTGGATGAAAATCGCCGCACGGTCCGTTTCCTAGCCCCGGACGTGGAGTTCAATTTGGGAAGCATTGGGAAGGGCTATGCGCTGGATCGCATGGCGGAACTGCTAAGGGAGAGAGGAATTCGAGACTATTTGCTTCACGGCGGAAATAGCAGCGTTTTAGCGCGTGGCAGGAAAGGCTTCGGACGAGAACTATCTAAACCATCGCCGCACGCTTGGTGGATTGGGTTGCGGCATCCGTTGGAGCCGCAGCGGCGGATTGGCGAATTGCAATTATGCGATCGAGCCTTGGGCACCTCGGGGAGCAACACTCAATTTTTCATTCACGAGGGGCACCGCTACGGGCACATCTTGGATCCGCGCAGCGGTTGGCCGGCCGAGGGAATGCTTTCCACGACGGTGGCGGCCGGAACTGCCGCTGAAGCAGATGCCCTGGCGACCGCGCTTTACGTTTTGGGTCCGAAAAAGGCGATCGAGTATTGCCGGGCAAATCCGAATCTATCGGCGGTGTTGATGTGGCCAGCTGAGGAAAGCGGCCGCGTTGAGATCGCCTTATGGGGTTTATCTAGCGAGCAAGTGCGAATGGATATGAACGACGCCTCACTCTCGATTACTTTTATGAGAGAAGCAAATCGTCCAGCGCTACCGATTTTTGAAATTGCTGGCAAAAACGTATTAGATTTGCCTAAAAAACCGGGAATTTAACCGCGGCGCGGCGCACCAATCTCGCTAGAATGTTCGCAACCAAGTGCCGGCGAATGCACGCTTGATTTTGATTTCCTTCGCCGGGCTGTTGTTGCACAAAATCGCCTTTCCAGATGTCCGCGGTGAGTCGCTGTGAGCTATCTTTCGTACATGTTCATTGCTGTCGAAATGTTCGCGGGCCTGATGGCTTACGGCTACGCCGGAATCATTTTGTACATGATTCTTACCGGCTGCGGCTTTCCTATGCCGGAAGAAGTGGCAATTATTGCCGGCGGGGCGCTGGCGGCTAAAGGGCAACTGCACTGGGGGTTAACGTTGGGCTCGCTGCTGATTGGGGCGCTGCTGGGCGATTGCGTGATGTATTACATCGGCTATCACTTTGGCCGGCGATTGCTGCAGCAGAACCGGTTTTGGAATCGGTTGATTACTCCGGACCGCGAAAAAAAAGTGGAAGAACTGCTCAAACAGCATGGCGTGAAAGTGCTATTGGGGGCCAGATTTTTAGTCGGTTTGCGCGGGCCCATGTACATCACGGCGGGCATCTTAAAAGTGCCGTTCCGCCGGTTCGTTGCGGCAGATTTGTTTTGTGCCACTTTGGTCGTCACGCTGTTTTTCGCGTTGAGCTATTGGTACGGCGCGAAAATCATCGACGCTATTCATCGCGGCGAGGGATGGCTCACCATTGCCGTGGTGACTGCTTGCATCATCGGCGGGGGCATTGCAGCGTGGCTTTACATACGGCGGCGCAAGAAGATGCACGCGGCAGCGAGCCATGTTCCACCGGCCGCTGACAATGCCGGCACATCCAGTTCTGCCTAAACTAAGTGTGACCGCCAGCAGTGCTGGCAGAATCTCGCGCGGCCCGGAAAAATTTCAGTAGCCGCAGCGCCCTCCGTAAGCCGAATGATCCCTATAGCCGGCAAAGGTTGCCGGCTGTGTTTGGTAAGGGGGGGACATGTTTACCGGGATTGGCTCGGTTGGCGCTGCGCGCCGGCTTCAAAGCGCTGCAGTACTGCGGCGTCTGCTACTATTGCCGAAACGGCCGTTAGCGGCGGTTTTTTGCACGGCCGTGCTCCTGGTGGGCTCGCCGGCTGATTTCATATTCGCCGGTGAACCGATTGGCAAGCCTTCTACGTCGCGCAGCGCTCGTGATGAAGCTTTGCGCGTCATCCCATTGGATAAACTTCCCGCCGAGGCTCGTGGCAAAGTTACGGCTGTACTTGACAATGTCAGCCTATACCGCCGGCTGCCTATCCAATCGATCGATTGCGAGCCAGATATGTTTCGCTTCATCATGGATAATCCCGATGTGATGGTAAACATGTGGCGGGTGATGGGGGTAACGAATGTTTCGCTGGACCGAGTTGACGCCAATCACTTCCGGTGCACCGATGGCGATGGCACAACGGCACGTGTGGAAGTGCTGCTGCGCACCCCGCAACTCCAAATTATTTTTGCGGAAGGGCTATACGATGGGCCCCTTTTTCCGCGCCCAATTCGCGGGCAATGCGTCGCGGTGCTGCAGTACACGACCAATCGCAAAGCCAGCGGTCGCTTTGAGGAAACAGCGCAATTAGATACGTTTTTACACGTCGACAATTTCGGCGTGGAATTGCTGACCAAGTTGTTCCAAGGCTTGGTAGGGCGGACAATCGATCACAATTTTGTGGAAACCGTGTCATTCATCGGCAGCGTGTCGCGCACTGCGGAATTGAATCCTCGCGGCATGCGGCACATGGCGGCGCGACTGGATCGGGTAGATTCCGATCGCCGCGAGCAGCTTGTCGCCGTAAGCGATCAGGTGGCCGGCAAGCTGGCGGGCGTCAAGTATTCCGAAGACGAGGAAAATCCGCCGCTATCGGAAATTGTACAATCCACTGCGGTCGACGCGCCGGCCGGCAAAGCCAGCAAGCGATAGCGCAACTAGCTGGTTGCGGTTCCATTCGCTCCCATCCGCTGCACCAAAGCTCGATATTTTGCGCGCACGTCTTGGTGAATCCACACCAAATACGCATTAGCACCCAGTGAGGCAAATAGCGCCAGCAGGGTAGCCATCAAAGCAAGCCAAGGTTTTGACGTGGCGGGAGTCCAGCCCGCGTCGGAGACCGCAGGCTTGTCAGCATCCACGGCGATCTGGTTGGATGCAAAAGTTTGGGAACCGCTGACAGAGCTTTCATTGGCTGGCCACCGCGGCGGTGAAACCGGAGCGGTTTGTGCTGCTGTTGTCACGGTACCGCCGCCGGCTGTGGCAGGAAGTGAATCGGGCTCCAACTTCTTGATTGGCCCTGAATGAAAAAACGGCGAAGAGAGTGATTTTGGCAGTTCCGCCGGCGCCGATTCGGCAGTGGGCGAACTCGACTTCGCTTTCGGTTCATCCATTCCCGGCGGCGGGGGCAAATTTAACCGATCGCTGGCAGGCGGCGCGCTTTCGATCGGCGGTTGGGTGGTTGGAGGGAAAGTTTTCTCTCGTGAAGGATTCACGCTGGCGGCGCCGGAATTTTTAGGGCCAACCACATCGCCTTGATTGGGCAATTTCGCATCGCCGATGGAAATATGAATGCGGCGCAGTTGTCCTTGCAGACCTGGCGGGATGTCGCTGGTGAAGCCTTGCTGGCGGAACGAGTCGAGCAAATCGGGTTCGACCTGCACCAAATACTCAATGCCTCCCTCGGGCAACGATTGCCAGCCAAATTGCACCGCACTGGCGGGCGTGGGAATGCACAGGAAGCCAATCATCATTAGCGCGAAGACTGCGCAAAACAAAATGCGGTGAGACATAAGAAGCGTGAAGGGAATGAGTTTAGTTAAACGCAGCGAATAAAGCTTTGCCGCCAAATTAACATTCTGGGCGTGCGGGCTGCAATCGGAGTTCACTTCTGCCGGCGGTGCGATTCGCTTGCTTCGTGCTTCGGCTCGTTCAAATCGGCTAATTGAGTTTGTAGCATATTCAAGCCAACTTGCAGAAACGCCACGGCCATGGGTCCCACGAACACGCCAATCGGGCCCAGCGCTTCCACACCTCCAAGCACGCTCAGGACTGCCAATAGCGGATTCAGCTTCGATTGGCCATGCAGCAACATCGGCTTGAGAATTGAATCGACCACCGTCACCACCACCAGGCAATACACGCCCAGAACAATGGCTGCCGGAATCCGATCGTCGACAAACGCCAGCCAGGCGCAAACCGTCACCCAAATGCTGGCCGAGCCGACAATGGGCACCATCGAGCCCAGAAAGGTGAGCATCATCAGCAAGAAAACCGATTTTGCCCCGACGATGGCGAATCCCAAACCGGCCAGAATGGCAATTGCCAAGCCGCCGAGCAAATGTGCGCCGACCACAGCCCGGCTGATTTCCTCGAACTCGTCAATCAGCCGCTGCTGATGACGCTGTTCCAGGGGAACCAGCTTCGTCACGGTGTTCAACATTTGCTGGCCGTCGGCCAAAAAATAATACAACGCTAGAATGAACACAAAACAGCCAATTAGAAAATCCAACAATACCGTTGGCGTTTTCGTGGCAATGGGGGCCAGCCATTCGTTGATTTTGGTTCCCATTTCGGTGCGAATTTCCTTGGGATCAAGCTGCAACGAAAACCACGAGTTGACCTGCTCCACCAAGCGATCGAACGATTGCGTTTCGAAATGCACCCGGTCGGTATTCCGCATCAACCGCACGGCATCGTGCGCCCCCTGATAAACGACAATCACCGTGGGAATTAAAACGATCAGTAAAATGGCCAGCGTCGTCAGCGTGGAGCCCAGCCGGTTGTAGCCGCGGCACTTCGCCAGTACCCAATTGTGCAAGGGCTGAAACAGCATGGCAAACAGCGCCGCGAGGAACAGCGGCACAAAAAAGCGAAACACGACCAAATAAAACAGGCCGCCAAACAATAACACCAGGAACAGCAGCACAATAAGAGAGATCACGCGATTCATGGTGTCGGATTGAGTGTTAGAATTTTAAAATTCATCGTCGCCGCGATTTGGGAAGCGATGAGTGGTTCATGTCGAGCGGTCCAACTCAGCATGCAACAATTCCATCAGCGCTTCCAGCGATTGGGGAATGACATTCACGCCGGCCAGCACAGGCATGAAATTGGTATCGCCGTTCCAGCGCGGGACAATGTGCCAATGCACGTGTCCCGGCACGCCGGCGCCGGCCACGCGACCCAAATTCAGGCCGATGTTGAACCCTTCCGGTTTCATTAGCCGTTCAAGTGTGACGTTGAGGCGGGAAATGCACCGCATCAACTCGACATGCTCTTCGTTAGAAAGTGCATCCAATCGGGCTACGTGACGAACCGGGGCCACCAACAGGTGACCGTTGTTATACGGGTAGCGGTTGAGCACAGCGACGGCCAGTTTCGTGCGATACACGACCAGATTCTGCCGGTCAGACTGATGTTGGTTTTGCTGATCGGTTGCCAAATCGGCGGCGGCGCGACACAAAAAGCAAGTTCGATCCGCTTCCGGCATCCAGGCGAGTTCGCCAGCGTTCGGCGGCGATTTTGGCTTGTCGCCACCCGTGATGTAACCAATCCGCCAAGGTGCCCAAAGTTGCTCGAAGTTCATGCCGCGATTGTATGCGGCCGGTAGACCGGAAGGTAGAGCAACCGAGCCGGCGCGAACGTGAACTCCGCTCAACCCCAGAATTGCCACCAGGGACGGGCGGCCTTGGCCGTTGTCTTTGCGTTACCGCCGGTTGCCGATACGAGCGCTGCCGTGCGGCCCGATTTGTCGATGGCTCCCCGCATTCGAGCCCGAGTCATAACGGCACAATTCAAATTCGCGCTGGTTAGATTGGCGCCTTCTAAATTCGCGCCCATTAAATTGGCGCCGCTCAAATCGGCGGCTCGCAAATCGGCCCCCAACAGCGTAGCGCCGGTGAGGTTGGCCCGCAGGTCGGTCATGCTGAGATCGGATTTCGTTAAGTCGGCATTGGACAAATTCGCACCCGCCAAGCGCGCATAGCGTAAATTCGCTTTCGTCATGATGGCGGCGGAAAAATCGGCGCCGACTAAAGTGCAATCGGTGAGATCGGCGCCGGTCAAATTGGCATGAGAGACGTTGGCGGCGTCCAAAGAGGCGGCGTTGAAAATTGCATTGACGAGATTCGCGCCGCGCAGATCGGCATCGCGCAGATCGCAGTTATTGGCGATCACCGCGCGCAAATCTTGCCCCTGAAGGCTGGCGCCTTGCAGATGGGCGCCAGACAGCTTTGCGCCGGCCAGCGTGTCGGACTCCAATTCCAACAGGACGGCGCCTGTCGATTTGTGTCGAATCTGGATCATAGCCGCACCGGGATGGTTGGCCCGTTGGTGCTGGAACAACTGATCAAAAGATCGACGCGGTGCGCAGTATCTCCGTTCCGTGGCTAAATGCCTTGCCTCCCTAACCACCCCCTAATATCACTAAAAGAAGGCCGACAGGCAAGCTCGACGTATGAAAAAGGAAGGTTTTTTTGGGTTCGATGGGCAATCCCTGCACCCTTACCAACCCATATACGTCCCTAAGTTCATCAACCAGGGAGGCGTCCATGGGTTCCAAATGGGATAGGCTGCCGACAGAACCGACAGCGCCAACAGCAAATAGCCCAGGCAGCGGGCTGGCCGCCAGTTGCAGAGCTTATCGGCCGTGGGAAGTAGGGCTAAAAGCCACAGCGGTGCTAACCAAAACACCCAGCGAAAACCGCTGGTGGCTCCGCCGTAATTGCGTTCGTCCAAGGGGCGCAGGATGTAAAACGTGATGCAGACGACCGAAATCAAAGTGATCGACATCGCCACCGCAGGAAGATTGTAGTTTTTGCTTCCAAGCCACAGTAACAAGCCGGGGATCGCCAGCAACCAAATAGGAGTTAGCGAAAAAATACCGTGATGGCCGATGAGGACGTTGAACGCATATTTTCCGATGGAAGCTTCTCCGGCATCGATGCCTTGCGCATGACGCCAATAACTTTCGATGAGCCGACCGTCGCTGCGCGTGAATTCGTAGTCGTACCAGTTGTTCGAGTTCCCGCGGAGTGTAACCGTTTGGCCGGAATCGAGCGTGACCGTGCCTTCAAAGCGGCCATTAGTGGTAGCCGAACCGCCCGAATTGGCACCGGGTGTTATTGCCGCGTTTGGCGCCGTATCGTCACTCGGGGCAGGCGTTCCGCTGGCGGTGGCAATGGGGCGCGGAACTTCCTGCCCGTGCTGCCGATGCGCATAGGCAGGACTTAGGCTGTGATGGGCGAGCCAATTCGTGGCAAAAAACGCGACCAGCACAACGAGCGCCGCCGGCACAAAACCGATCAACATTTGCCGCGGAGCCTTCCACAAAGCCGCGACGGTCGCCAGAGCAAAAAGCGAAAGCGCCGGCAGTTCACAACCAGCAGCTAACGCAGCGAAGCAGCCGGCCAGCAAGAAATATCGCACCCGGCGCTCGCCGTCGTACCAAATTCGCAAACTCGCGTATAGTGTGATGACCGCGCACACGGCGGCGGGCAAATGATTATTCAATACTACGGCAAACGTAGTAAGAAACGTGCCCAATGTGGCGGCGGCCATTACGAAAATTCGACCCCAATCGGTCCGTCCATACCGTTCCAGAATTTTTCCCAAGACCCAAAAATAGACGATCAGCGGCAGAACATTTACCAACAGCAGCATCGCCCGATCAATTTCGTACGGATTGGTGCCCAGCGTCACCGGCGGACCGTGCACGGCACTGGCAATTTTGCAAAACAGCCAGTAGGGCGCGGCATACAGCGTGGTGAGCAATGGCGGCTTGCTACTGTAGATGTGCGGCGCGCCAGCGGCATCGGTGTGCATGACGACGTCGATGGAGTCCCAATTCGGATACGTGACTGGATCGGCGACATATTGCTCGATGGCATACGTTCCCTTTTCCACTAGCGCTCGTATGGTGAGCCAACGGCTGCGATCGTTCGCGCTGAGGAAAGGGCGCTCCTTTTGCCAATCGGCACGAGTCAGTTCTTCCAAATCGTGATCGGTTTTTCCCGCCAGTTGACCGGCGGCCTGCAGCTTCTGTTTTTCTTGCTCGATGGTGTCTGATTTCAGCCGGCCTTGGGAACGGATAACATCGATCGAATTGACCGCCAAAATGCGACCTGTCATCGTGCCGACCGATAGCGCAATCAAAATGCCATACACGCTGCGGCGAAGCTTTGCGGCAGGGCTGTTATCGATTTTTATAGCGCTGGGGGGCGAGGCGGACGGGGTCTTCCCCATCACGGTTGGCTTCGCAGATGGCGGAGTTGCGGCGGGTGAATTTCCGCCGGCAGGTCGGCTTGCCGGCAAATCGGTTGGCCGCAAGGGAGGATTTGGCCGCGCCGGGGGATTGGACGAAGGAACGTTGCTCATCAGTTCAATTGATCGCTTCCAGTCCGTTGCCGTGCGGAAGATGAGGTTAAATCGGGAGCATGACGTTCACCGTTACCGGTGTCGGAAGTCGCTGGCGGATTTTTGCGAGTTTCCCGATTTTCCGCTGTGTTATTCAAGCGTTCCGCGATGGAATAGGTGTCGGTATCGCGCCCGTAGTACGAGGTAATCAATTCGGCCAAAAAACCGATCGACATCATTTGCCCGCCAAACAATAGCGCTCCCAAGGAATACAGCAGCGCGGGCCGTTCGTGCAGTGGCGGCCAGTGCCAATCAGGATGCAATTGAGTCAGAATCCAATAAACTGCCAAATAGGCCAAGCCCACGAGCCCTAGCAAAACGAACAGCAAGCCGGCTACTCCCAATAAATGTTGCGGGCGCTGGCCAAAGCCGGTGAGAAATTTCACGGTCAACAAATCGAGAAAGCCCTTGATGTATCTGCCGGCGCGATACTTTGAACGGCCAAACCGTCGCGGCCGATGTTGCACGACCACTTCTCCCACGCGAAAACCTCGGGCAGCAGCCAGAACCGGCAGAAAGCGGTGTAACTCGCCGTACAGCCGCACTTCGTCAAAAACCTCGCGGCGGCAACTTTTCAGTCCGCAATTGTGATCGTGCAATTGAACGCCTGTGAGTCGGCTCACAAGCCAGTTGAAAACGCGAGATGCAAACACTTTATGGGCCGGATCATGCCGAACCTGCTTCCAGCCGCTAACCACATCGCAGCCTTCGTCCATTTTGGCCAGCAGCTTGGGAATTTCAGCCGGGTCGTCCTGCAAATCGGCGTCCAGTGTGACAAAGGTTTCGCCTTGGGCCGCGTGAAAGCCGGCGCTTAACGCGGCGGCTTTGCCAAAGCGCCGGCGAAACCGGATGCCCCGCACGCGCGGGTCGGCGGCCGCCAGTTCGCGGATTACATTCCAAGAGCCATCGCTTGATCCATCATCAATAAAAATAATTTCCGCTTCGTAATGCTGAGCCGCGATTGTGGCTTCCAATTCACGATGCAGCGCCGCCAGGCTTTCCGCTTCGTTAAGTATGGGAATGACAACGGAGAGCATGCAAAGAAGACGAGGATCTGGGGGGCAGGGATGTTTGATGCAAACTCTTAGAATACACCAATTCGCGCCGAAATTCACTTGCGGTCGAGCGGTTTTGCAGCTCTTGCCAGCGGATATAAAACTGCAGCCAGAGCGATTTCGGCAGCCAACCATACCAGCCGCAGCATGATCACGGCTATCAGGGCTAATGCTTGCCCTTGTTGGGGCATCAACTGCTCCAATCGTGGCGCGAGCAACTGCAATAAAACGACCTCCCGAACCCCGAAGCCGGCCGGTAGCATTGACACAAATCCTAGCCCAATGGCCAGCGCCACCGTAGCGGTGTCGAGCGGCACGTCGCTGGTAAACTCGACATTCTCAACTCCGATGGCCCGCAATACTGCCCACAAGCTAGCGCCGGCAAAAAACCAGCCAATCGCAATGGCCAGCCATCCGGCCACAAGCGATCCAATACTGAGATGAACAAATGCCGGAGCCGATTCAGTTCCGCTGGGCGATAATCGCAGCAAGCGCATCACCCGTGCGAATATTGGCGGCAGTGTTGGCAGGCCGACGACCAATGCCAAGCCCAGCGAACCTGCGATCAACCACTTTTGCTCGCGGTGCCCCGATAGCAGAATAATCGCCGCTACCATTGCACCTACCGCCATCGTGGTAAATGTTTCGTAAAATACAGCCACCACGGCCAGCGACGTTTTCACGTGCGTTCGGCCGAGCAAACCGGCCCGGAGCACAACAACCATTGCTTTGCCGGGCACGTATTTCCCCAAGTGTCCGATGTAGTAAGCTCGCAGTGCTTGAAGCAACGCAATTGGTTGACCGAGTGCGACTAAAACACTGTGCCAAAACCACCCGCAGGGAAATTGGCTAAGCAAATACAGCAACGCGGCTAGTGCAGCCCAAGCGGGTTGTAGGTGGCTTATTTGCCAGCCATTTTGATGTAAATCGGCCAGGCCAGCGACAATGGTTCGGTGGCCGCCCCAGAGAACCAGGGCCAAAATGGCCAACTTGAACACGAACACTCCCAAGCGGCGATAAGATGATCGCATTTGCCAGTGCGGAGTATTAGGTGTGGAATACGGGGCAATAAGTCTGAGTACCCAAAGAAGTTTAGTGTTTGGACCAGCCGCAACCCAATCCCAGGGGGACATCGCGGCTGGAAGCCCCATTCTCGGCCAAAAAGATTGACAATCGCTATCTCCCCTCAGTACATTGGGTTAGAGAGAAGAAGGTGTGCGGTTTCGCGCGATTTTATCTCGTCATGGCATCACCAATACGGAACCGCTGGGCCCTGGCAACGGCGGTGCGAAAGGCGAACGACTTTCGTGCAGTAGCGATTGGCTTCGATGGCAACAGTTCACGGCGGGAGTTTGGCACCCTGAGGAAATTGTCGATCGGCACAGCGAACGACCCGCTTTTCATGCGCACGTAAGCGGAACAGAGTTCGAGGGACATTCACATGGCGAAGACGGGGTCTATTTGGGGAATCGACCTGGGGCAATGTGCGCTCAAGGCTTTGCTTTGCCGCGCCGGCGACGAGCCGGGAAAAATTGTCGCCGAAGCGTTCGATTTTATCGAATATCCGAAAATTCTCGGCCAGCCCGACGCCAATCCCGCCGAGTTGATGAAGGAGGCGCTGGAGACGTTCCTGTCGCGCAACACGGTCAAGGGGATGAAGGTGGCAATTTCCGTTTCCGGCCAAAGCGGCTTGGCGCGGTTCATCAAATTGCCGCCGGTGGAATCGAAAAAGGTCCCCGACATTGTCAAATATGAAGCCCGGCAGCAAATTCCTTTTGCGCTGGAAGATGTGGTGTGGGACTACCAGCAAATGGCGGGCGGCAGCGTGGAGGAAGGCTTTGCGCTGGAAACCGAAGTTGGCTTGTTTGCCATGAAGCGCGATCAAGTGAATCGCGCGCTAAGACCATTTACCGATGCCGGCATTGAAGTGGAAATTGTACAGCTCACGCCCGTGGCGTTGTACAACTTTGTCACGTTCGACCAAATGCCGGATATTCCGCCGGTCGAGCAATACAATCCGGAAGACCCGCCGCCGAGCGTGATTGTGATGTCGTTGGGCGCGGGCATGTCGGACCTGGTGGTCACCAACGGTTACCGCGTTTGGCAGCGCACCGTGAACCTGGGTGGAAACAATTTCACCAAAGCGCTGACCAAGCAAATGAAGCTGACGTTTGCCAAGGCGGAGCATTTGAAGCGGAACGCCATGAAGGCCGAAGACCCTAAGGCCGTATTTCAGGCCATGCGGCCGGTCTTTGGCGAACTTTTGGAAGAAGTGCAGCGCTCTTTGAGCTTCTTTCAAAACTTAGATCGCACCGCCAAATTGGGACGCGTTATTCCGCTAGGGAATGCGATGAAGCTCCGTGGCTTGCACAAATACCTCGCGCAAAATCTCGGTTTGGAAGTGGCGGAATTGGATGGCTACCGACAACTCAGTGGTTCCGCGGTGACTTCTTCGCCAGCGTTCAAAGATAACTTCCTTTCGTTCGGCGCCTGCTACGGCTTGTGCGTGCAAGGCCTGGGACTCTCCAGATTAAGCACTAATTTGTTGCCGCGCGAAATTGTTAAAGATCGCATGATCCGCGCCAAAAAGCCCTGGGCGGTTGTGGCGGTCGCAATGCTGTTGTTGGGTTGCACCTTCGGCTACTTGGCCCGGTGGCGCGAATGGAATTCAGCCCAACTTGATGCTTACCAGCCAGCCTTTAGCGCCGCGAAAAGCGCTACCGCCATGGCCAGCGCAGCGGGAACTGCTTTTAAAGCCGCCAAAGAAGACGACCCCAACAGCTACGACAAGGTGCAGACTGTCGGCCAGCGATTATCGGCTATTGGCGATCACCGTGTGGTATGGGCGGAATTGCTAAAAGCAGTGAACGATTGCCTGCCCAAAGATGACGGAAAACCGCCGCCCGAAATTGATAAGCGCAACATTATTTACGTGGATTCCATCGACTGCGAAAAACGCTCTGATCTGACCGATTGGATTGCCGCGGCGCAGCAATTGATGCCCACCGATGAAAAACCGAAAGCCGCAGCCGCGCCGCCCGACGCCGCCCAGCCCGACCCTAATGCCGGAGGCGCCCCGCCAGCCGCCCCCGCGCCAGCTCCTGCTGGCGGACCTCCCGCAGCCACTCCTGCTCCCGATGGGACTGCGGCGCCAGCGGCTGTTGTGGATTCCAGCGGCAACGGGCTGCTTGACGCCTCGGGCAATAGCGGGTGGATCGTGATGATTAAGGCGCACCATTACCACAACCATAGCGACGATCAAAATAGTGCGGCCGAATATGTCCGTGGAACGTTGCTCAAGCAACTGCGCGAAAAGAACGACATTCAGTTGGCCGACGTCGACGACAAGGGCCGGCCCATTTTGCTTTCGACCAAGGATTTGGGAATCGACATGCCAGTGCTTGTCAGCACCCAAACCAATACCATCATGACCACTGTTACCGATCCGAATATTCCGGGCAATGGCGGCGTGGTTACAGGACCGTCCGGTCCAGGAATGGGGGCCAACGCCGCTGCGGCAGCAGCGGCCAAAGCGGTGTCACAGGAAGTGCCGGAGTTCCCCTTCGTGATTGAATTCATCTGGAAGCCAACTCCGTATTTGCAACGGCAAAAAAATCGTCTTACCGCAGAAAAACAAAAAACACCCGAACAGGAACAACCGAAAGTTGCCGCAGCGCCGGCCGGATAAGAAGTGTGATGCCCGGCAGGTCAGTTAGATAAAGCACAAGTGCGGGCACATTCAGCAGATAACCATCAGATCAGCATTCCAATGGATAAAGTCAAGCAATACCTCGAAATCGCCCGCAAGCATCACTTTTGGATTCTGTGCGCAGTATCCGCGTTTGCCGGCGTGCTGGCATGGTATTTGGCCAGCGGAAAATTGAAGGCGCAATTCGATCAAGATAGCCAAGCCATCAATGGCGTATTCTCAAGCTTGCGAGGAGTTGATTCCCAGGGGCCGCACGATGACTGGCCGGACGGAATTAAAAAAGAGACGGCTGCAGTGGCTGCGGACGTTCGAGACGCCTGGGCTGCTTTATACAAGGAACAAAAAGAAAAAATCTTCGTGTGGCCCAAAGACGTTTTAAGCGCCGATTTTCTCGATGCTGCCGCACGGTTGGACGATCCACAAGCAGAGTTGCCTCGCAATTTGCGCGAGTATTATCAGCGGCGTGTGAAGCAATTGGTTGAACAGCTTCCGGCAATCGTGGACGCCGAGCCGGCCGGCCAAGCTGGCAATGGCGGAGGCTTCGCGGGTGTTCTAGGCATTTTTGGTCCCGGGGCAGGTGCGCCCGGCGGCGGCGGACCGGATCATAAAGTCGATTGGTCGACGGCATCGCAGCAAGAAATTGGGCAATCGTTCGAATGGACCGAACGCCCCTCGACATTGCTCGTCAAATACGCGCAGGAAGAATTGTGGGTATATCGCGCGCTGTGCAATGTGATTAAGTCCGTGAATGAGGGGACGAACGGAAGGCAAGATGCCCATATCACAGAAATAAACGCCCTGGACATTGCCTACAACGCCGTGGAAGATTCGCCGGGCGGTGCCGGGCAAAATCGCGTGGAGTCGCTAGGCACCAGCGCCCCGACGGCAGGGCCCGCGCCAACCAGCCCCGGGGCGCCGGGCGATAGCAGCAATATCCGGCTGGACCCCAAATCTCGCGGGAAACGAGAATTATCTAGTCGCGGCTTCGGAGGGGCCAGTGCAGAGATCAATCCCGACGATTTGCTTAAAAGCCGTCGTTACGTCAAGGCCGACGGCACTCCGCTGACAAAAGAAGAAGTCGATGCCGACACTGGCGAGTATCGGCTGATGCCGTTCCGCTTACTCCTCAAAATGGATAGCCGTTCCATCGACCGCTTGCTGGTGGCATTTCGCAATTCAGTGCTGCCCATGGAAGTACAGCAAGTGCGAATCAATCCCGAACATGTCAATGGTGGTGGCGGAGGAGGTTTTGCTCATTCGGGGCCGGCAATTTTAGGGCCTGGCCGAGGCAGCGATCATGCAGCCGCTGCTGCCAGTACGACGCAGCAAGATCGCTTTGTGACCGTGGAAATCCGTGGAGTTGTTTATTTGATTCGTCCGGTTGATCCACAAAAACTGCCCGTTGCCGCAGCCAGTGGAGATGCCACAGCTGCCGGAGCGCCAATCCCAACAGCGCCAACCCCGGGAGCGCCAGCCGAAACCGCGCCAGCCGCCACAGGACCGACGACAACAAGCACGCCTGAGTCTCCAGCATCTCCTGCACCGACGACAACCGCTCCAGGCCCAACCACAACGCCTGCTCCGGCGACTCCGCCCGCTGGAACTGAGCCTGCTGCGCCGCCAGCGACGGGAGCAGCACCTCCCAATCCATAACTCCCGAGGGTAGCAGCACGCTGCCGAAGCAATCACTTAGCACACAAAACTCATGAGGAACCAAAGGTGTTCCAATGAAAGCAAAAATCAGCCTCAACGCCGACGGAATGAAACGTTTTTTTCTAGGTAATGGCGAGAAGATCGTTCTCGGCCTGACCGTGATCATCTTTTTGCTGTTTCTATACTCGACGATTACCGCCAAACCGTTGGACGACAGCAAATCGCCTGACGCCATCAAACACGAAAGCAGCCAGGTGGTATCGACCATTCAGTCGCCCACCTGGACGGCGCATCGCAACGAAATGGGCTTGTTGCAAACGCATTACAAAGATCGGATCGACGAATTCATGCGGCCCATTTCCGGCCAGCCGCTTCACGATCCGCATGAATGGGATCCACCTTTGTTTCCGGAGTTAATCAAACGGGTTGATCCAGAAATATACCCGGTCGAGGAACTGCAAATTGCCGCTGGAAGCGGCCTTGTCCCTTACAAGCAGGAAGCTGTTGCTGCGCCGGCGGCTGCTGGAACAATTGGTCCGGCCGTTGCTGGCCCTGGAGTTGGTGGTCCGGGGGTGGCGGGGCCCGGTGCTGGAGTTGCTGGCCCCGGCGGCGCCGTTCACGGGCCAGGAGTAGGCGGCGCTTATGGAGGCATGGGAGGAGCGCAATCGCGATTTGACCAAAACAGTGTGATCGCCGGCGTTCGTGCGCCGGGCTCAGATCCCCAACCAAAATCCTACGTGATTATTACCGGCGCTGTTCCGGTGGAAAAAGAGGTAGACGAATATCGCCGCAAATTCGAAGCCGCGGTGCCGGGCTTTCCCGACACAGATGGCAAGAAGCAACCCTTAATCCCGTCGCCGCCGCCTGGCCAACCGGAATTGCCGCATTATTTTTGTTTTCTGATCGAGCGATCTGAAGTCAAAGACGCCAAAGATGCTGCCCGCAGTTGGACGCCGATTTTGTCCAAGACGAATATTGTGAACTCGGAGGTCAAGAAAGATTTGGAGAAGTGGGCGACACAGTCTCCTGAAATTGTGCATCCTGACGACATCTTCGAGCCCGCGCAATTCGGCGACCAGCTATTTTATACCACTTGGCCATTGCCTCCTTTGTTTTTGAAGAATTGGGGCCTGGAAGCCGCGCATCCCAAAGTAAAACTGAATTCGGCCGGCGCCGCTGTTCCCGAAAATCAACCGGATGCGAATCAAAATGGGAATTTGGACACCCTCACGCCAGGTCGTGGCGGGCGAATGCTGCCAGGCATGGAACATGGTGTGGTACCGCCGGTGCGCATGCCACAGGTTCCCATTGCAGGTCCCGGCGGCGGAATTCGCGGTCCCGGCGTGGGCATGATGGGAGGAATGCAACAAGGCGACTTATACGTTGATCCCTACAAGTTGTTTCGCTTTGTCGATCTGACGGCGGAACCCGGCAAAACTTACCGATACAGAATTCAACTGCTGCTATACAATCCTAATTACGCGTTGCGGGAAGATTGCTTGGATCCAAAGGCAATCCAAGCCGGCAGCGTAGGGAAAAAATTCACCGACTGGTCGTCTTGGGTGGAAACGCCGCCGGTTGCTGTTCCAGCGACATTTCATGTTCTGGCCGATAGCTTAATCGGTAACCGGCCTGCGGACGTGAAAGCCAGGATAAATCTGCTGGCGTATGCCAAAACCTCCGCAGCTGAATTGCCATCTGGCGCGACGCCGGCCAATTCGGACACATGGATCGAAGTGGTAAAGGATATTGCAGATATACCCCTGGGCGGACTTATCTATGTGCACGATGGGGATGTTGACAAGGTGCTCGATATGTCGTCCGAACAGGTTCGTAAGGCCGACAAACTTAACATCGACACCAATCAAACCATTTTGCTCGATGCGCGTAACGACAAGCCGCTGGGCGACGGCAAATTGAAAGAGGCTACCGAATTGTTGCTGATGGACAGTTCTGGACGCGTTTACAACGCGAGCCGTGCGGCAGATAAGCTGATGCTTGACGATTACCTCGAGCGGTCCAAGCCGCCAGCGGATATGGCGCAATCGCCCGGCGCCGAGACTCCTCTCGTTCCTCGGCCTGGCAACGAGCATGGTCGACCTGGTCCTGGTACGCCTTATGGAGGTAATCGCTTGGGCAATCCCGGGGCAGGCAAAGGTCCACCGGGACCTGGCACGCCAAAGGGCCAGAAGTAGGTCCGTGACGTGCATTTGCTAGCAGCAGGCAGGCGATTTTTTTGTTCAATCGTTCGAGTTGGGCTTGACCGGTCATTTTCCAGCCGGTATTTATCCCGCCCTCGTCTGCGGTTTTCCCGGCCGGCATTTTTTTGCCGCCGGTAAGCCTCGTCGGCACGATTGCGCCGACGTAGAACGAAAACTAGTGAAACCGGTCGGAGCGTTCGCAAAGGCCAAGCTTACCGATTCGTTCCCGACGCAAATTGTGCCAGACGCGACCGTGTAAATGCTTTTCGTCGTTCGTGCCTGTTCAGGCTCTCGAGGGGAATCGATCATGGAGGATCGTGTGTATAAACTCACGTCCAAACTTATCGCGATTTTGCTGGCGATAATTTGCTTGTCGCCCGTCTGTGGTTGGGCCGGGGTTCAATCGGCTTTGCCGCTATTGCTCGGCGCCGCCAGTTTGGGAGACGATGGCCGCTCCGCCACCGCCCAAGCCGATGAATTGTTGCGCGAAGCGCGTGCGGCAATGACGGAGGGAAATTACGAAATTGCGGACTCTAAAATTTCGCGTGCCGAAGCTTTGCAGCCCAAATATCTGCCGCTGCATATTGGCGATACGCCCAAAAAAGCCCGCGCCGATCTTGACCGCCTGCTCGGGGAAAAAGCCGTAGGCACGGATCACAGCGGCCAAAAGCCGATGGCCAAATCACAAACGACGGGACCGAAAGATCCATTTCTCGGCCACCCGTCGTTGATGAATACCGAATCGTTGAATGCCAAACCCGATGCCACCAATTCCGGGAGTGGAAACACTCAAAAATCTAATGCCGTTAACCAGGGCACTGCCAACGCCGCAGGAAAGGCTCTCGACGGAACGGCCGATCGAGCGGCCAAAACGCCCAGTTTGCCGCTGCCCTCCACCGGTGGCTCGCAATCGCCGCCAACGGCCACACAGAACTTGCAACCAATCTCGCGTGGGATGGCAGCTTCGCAACCCACTATATTGCCGGCGCCAGGTCCAAGCGCACGTCCCGCGGGCGTGCCGAATTCACAAAGTTCGCCTTGGGCGGGTAATCCGGTTAGCAAATTGCCGGCCTCAAACTCTATCAACCCAGCCAATAGCTCACCCCCGGTCGGCCTACAAATGCCTGGCGCTGCAGCCGCACCATTGCCTGCAGGCCTCGGGTTGGCAATTGCACCTAACAGCTTGATTAATTCAGGACGGGGTTCTGCGGATGATTCCAATCCGTGGGAAATTGGAGGTCCAACGAGAGCGAATGTCATCGCCGACGTCAATAATGTTTTGCCTCCAACTAGCAATACATTGCCTCCAGTCCAGCCGCGCCTGGAAGATGCCGCTGCACAAAATCAAAACGCCGTCAAAATTCAAAGCGATAATTTGTTGCTGGAGGCACGACGGTTGTTGGCGCAGAACGATCTTCGCAATGCCGAAATCAAAGTGAATCAGGCCCAGGGCTTGGGCGTGAGCTACAGCGCACTGGACGACAGCCCCGCAAAAGTTGAAGCGCTGATTGTCAAAACCAAAAAAGTTCCTCCCAACATAACCGCCGCAGATTCAGAAACCGCCCGTCGATTGCGCGCTGAAGTGCTTATGGAGCAAGCAGAGGGGTTGTTGCGGTGGCATGAGTATGACGAAGCCAAACGGTTGGCTCTTGAAGTGCAGCGCTTGGCAATCAATTACACTCCGTTTGAGCCCCGGCCGGAGCAGTTGTTGGATCGAATTTCTACCGGCATGCACACCGCAGGCATTTTAGAATTGCCTCCTCAAGCAAGCTTAGCAGCGGCGCCTGCTTTGCCGATGAATCCAGCGACCATGCCGGCAGTTTCTGCCGGAACAATAAACAAACAAGGCGCGATCGATATGGCCAAGCAGGCGCGGGCTGCTATGGCGCGGGGTGATTTGGCTACCGCGGAACTGATTGCACGCCAAGCCGAAATGCTGGCTCCTGACACGGCGTTTTCGGTGAATGAAGATCGGCCGACACTGGTGCTGTTGGATATTGAACGCGCTAAACGAAGTGGAATTGCCCCGGGTGGTGGCCATGCGGAGGGGGCCAACGGAGTAATCCAGGCCGGAACGTATGAAGCCGTGCCGGTTGGTGGGACGGCACCGACAGCCGAGAACCGCTATCCGGGAATTCAAGCCTTGTATAACCCCGACCAAGATCCGACTCGCAACTTACCAGCCAGTAATTCGGCAAATTCGCTCGACCATCCGCAAACCCTTAGCCCTATCGTTGGAGCGGCTCCGCAGAACGGCGGCCTACCACCCGCTGCGCTGGCATCAGGAACATTGATGGCCTCGACATCCGCTGCTCCGCCGATTGCTGCACCGGCAACACCCTTGGATGGTGTGACGGTTTCCAGTGCTACGCTTTCGCGCCAAGTGGCTGCGGAAGTAACCCGGCAACAAACCTTGGCTCGCGACATGCGCGAAAAACAACCCAAGCAAGCGCTGGAATTACTGCAACGCACTCGCGAAATGGTGGCCTCGGTGAATGGGCTAGATGCGCCCGCGAAGGAGCAAATGTTGCGTCGGTTGGATTTAAGTATTCACGATTTGCAGCAATACATCGCCGCCAACGCGCCGGAAATTGAACAGGAAGAAAAGAATCGGCAGGTGCAGCAAGATGTCGACCGCACCCGCAAGGAAAAACTTGAGACGCAGGAAAAAGTTTTGGCATTGGTCAAAGATTTTAACAAGCTTTTGGACGAACAACGGTACGCCGAAGCACAAGTGGTCGCCAAGCGAGCCACCGAACTCGATCCAGATGATCCGGTTGTCGTGCAACTGCAGGTGATGTCGAAGATGGTTTCGCGCGTGGCGATCAATCAGCAAGTGAAGGACTCGCAAGAAGACGGCTTTTGGCTGACGATGAACGAGGTTGACAAATCGGCGATTCCGTTCTCCGGCGATTTCCAAATGCCCGATGCAAAAAAATGGCATGAGCTCAGCATCAGTCCGGCGCGGCGGAAGCAAGAATTCCACCGTCGTTCGGCCAAGGAACAGGATATCGAGCAGCGTCTGAGCACTCCGGTGGCGGTGAGATTCGATAAAATTCCGTTGTCGGAAGTCATCGACAAACTGGGCAAAATTGCGCAAGTTCCAACCTTCCTTGATCCGCAAGGATTGCAAGCGGAGGGCGTGCAAAGCGACACGCCTATTAGCATTGATTTGAGCCAAGATATTTCGTTGAAAAGCGCACTTAAGTTGATTCTGGATCCCTTGCGGCTAACCTACATCATTAGCGACGAAGTGCTGAAAATTACGACCATTGATGTCAAGCGTGGGCAAGTATATACGCAAACCTACTCGGTCGGCGATTTGGTTATTCGCATCCCGAATTTCGCGCCCACTGGCCAGGAAGGCATTAACGGTGCTTTCCGCGAGGCCATGGCACGCATGGGATGGGGCGGCGCAGCGGGCGGCGGCTTTGGTGCTCCATCGCCTGCACTGGCGGTCAATGAGCCTGCCAGCAACGGTGGCATTAGCTCGACGGTGTTGAGCCAGCAAATGAGCACGCGCGGCATTCCTTTTCCGATGAGCGGCAGCGGGCAATCGCAGTCAGGATCGCCGCAAAATATTCCGTTTGGCCCTGGAGGCATGAAAGGGGGCGCGCAGGCCGATTTCGACACGCTTATCGACCTGATCACTTCCACCATCGCTCCACAAAGCTGGTCAGAGATGGGCGGTCCCGGCACGATTCAAGGCTACGATACCAACTTGAGCTTGGTCGTGAGCCAAACTCAGGAAGTGCATGAGCAAATTGCCGACCTGCTGGCGCAACTCCGCAAATTGGAAGATTTGCAAGTGACCATTGAAGTGCGGTTCATCACGCTCGACGATGATTTCTTCGAACGTATCGGCGTGAACTTCCAATTTAATATTCCAACCAACACGACGGTGCCCAATCCGGTGCCTTCGACGATTACGGCGCCCCCGTCGTTCGGCCCGGTGCAGCCCAGTGCCGTAGTTGGCTTGGATCCTACCGGAGCGATCACGCAGTTTCAGGACGTTCAGTTCCGCCAAGGCAGTTTTGGTTCGACATTACCGCCGTTTCCCGGGACGTTTGATGCTGGTTCGGCGGCCACTTTTGGCTTTGCCATCCTTAGCGATATTCAAGCGTTTTTTGTGGTGCAGGCGGCGCAAGGCGACAACCGCAGCAACGTAATGCAAGCGCCCAAAGTAACATTATTCAACGGCCAGCAAGCCACGGTCAGCGATACCACGCAGGTGCCATTCGTCACGAGCGTTATTCCAGTCGTAGGTGATTTTGCCGCCGCACAACAGCCGGTGATTGTGGTGCTATCCGAAGGTACATCGCTGACGGTGCAGGCGGTCGTCTCGAATGATCGACGGTTTGTTCGTCTGACTGTGGTGCCGTTCTTTAGCAACATTGGCCAGGTCAACACGTTCACGTTTACCGGGTCGAGTTCATCGACACAAAAATCATCGGAAGCAAAAAATAGCACCGACCAAAGTACTGCCAACAGCAGTGAAAATGATTCATCCAGCGCTGCTACCACGGTGCAATTGCCCCAATTCTCGTTTGTCACTGTCACGACCACGGTCAGTGTGCCGGACGGTGGCACGGTGCTGTTGGGCGGCATTAAGCGATTAAGCGAAGGGCGAGTTGAGGAAGGCGTGCCAGTGCTTAGCAAGTTGCCCTACATTAACCGCCTATTTCGCAATACAGGCATTGGGCGGACCACTAGCAGCCTGATGATGATGGTCACGCCGCGCATTATTATTGAAGAGGAAGAAGAGGAAAACTTAATAGGGCCGCCGTCGCCATAGAAAGCCACTGTCTTGGGAGTCTTCCCAGCGGAGGTACGGTCCGTAAACCAAAATTCCCCCCGAGCCGCCGGTGGTCGTGACTGATGTGCGACTGCCGGCGGCTTTTTTGCGCAATGCCCTCCAAATAGCGAGTGAAATCTGCTGCTTCAGTGGTCATTGGTGGCTTCGTCATTGGTTATTTGTATTTGCTAAGCTATTATTGCCGTAGCCGTCATTTGCTTATCCCTGCCCCATCTTGCTCTTTCATCACCATGTCGCCACGCATCTGGATTGTTTTGGGCGCTTTGTCAGCCGCCGCAGCGGTGGGCTGGGGCGCATTTCATGCCCACGGTTTAATCAAGCTGCTAGACGCCCGAGGCATGGATCCGGCCGATATCGAACACGCGATGCACAATTTTGACGTGGCGGTGCGCTATCAGGCAATGCATGCAATCGGATTGATTCTGGTGGGTTTAATGGGCCTGCATGCGACTTGTAAGTGCTTGGACATTTCCGCGTTTTTCTTCGCATTTGGCACATTACTCTTTTCTGCCAGCTTGGAGACGGCCGTGCTGCTCGACATGAAACTTCCTTGGTTTATTGTGCCAGCCGGCGGCGCGGCATTTATCGCTGGATGGGTGGCGCTGGCAATTGGCGCGATTGTGAGCCGAAACGATTCAGCCGACAAATAAGAGGCCCCGCGCGGAAAGCACTCGAAAGCACCATCCACGCGGGGCACATGGGGGAAGTCACCCGGTCAAAACGCAATCGTTACATTTATGGCGCTATCGCCGAAAGTTCCTTGGCCAACCGCTTGCGGGCCACATGCAGCCGGCGCTTGATCGTGCCGACGGGGGAATCAAAGCGATCGCTCATTTCGACTAACGAATGACCCTTGACGTAAAACGCCACGAGTGTTTCACGGTCCATCAGCTTGAGCCGCTTCAACGCAGCCCGCACTTGCCGCTGCCGTTCGCCGGCCAAAGCTCGATCGAGCGGAGTGTGCCGCTCTACGGCAGAACCCTCCAACGTTTCGGCCTCGGCGGTGATCAGCGGCTGCCGGCGCATAGCCCGGTTAATGGCCATCCGTCCAGCCATCGACCGCAACCAGCCGCCGAAACATTCCGGTTCGCGGAGCTGATTGAGCTTTTCCAGAGCGTGAATGAACACTTCCTGGCACAGCTCCTGCGCTTCGGCATGATTGCCCAACCGCACTAGCGCGATGCTGTACACCATGCGTTCGAACCGGACGCACAGCTGGCCGAAGGCGGCGCGATCGCCATCCTGGGCGGCCAGTACGAGGTCCACAAGTTCTGCGGTGGTATTCGATTCGTAAGTGTTCGGTTCGTATGTGATCGTGTTCATGATTGGTTCTCTCCGGGAAAACCGAGCTAGCGGTTGCCAAACGCTTGAAAGCGAGTGGCCGTTAGTCGGGAAGCCCAGTTACGGCAAGCAGCCAGTGGCGGCCGCTTAGGGAGCCGTCACCAGGCGGGTTTCGTCGTGATGTCGGGCTTTTTGGCCCGTGGCGAACGTTGAGTTACGCCACTACGACGACTGCCGGTGACCGGCGCCGTACCACTGGGCACGGCTGCATCCCCGACATCCACGACCAACGGGCCGTGGAACATTCGGTTTGCCATGCCGTGGTACGAGTACGCTTTTGCGTACCTGCGCCCAGCAATCCGCGCAAACTACCGTACAGGCAATAGAACGCATGTACGGTGCGCGCATGGAGCGACGTATGGTCGTTCGTTTTCGCCTTGCGAATATCGACGCGGTTTTTGCGGTTGGCAAAAACAATGCGATTCGCGATGGCGTTTAACGAGCGATTCATGACCTACTCCTGCGCATGGGCGCGGTTGGAGAGAAAAACAGAACCTGCATTCAACTGTCGCTTGTGCGGCGTCAGGTGTCAAGTTCGAGAAATTTTCGAATTTTCGAGCTTAACCCTGCCCTGCCGAAGCGCGAAGACGACTCGGCTCCACTAAGAGACCGTATCGGCCGAAAAGGTTCAGGAGAAAATGCAAAAATTGTAAGTCATTGCAGTTAATATAGTTGCATCTTCGATTTTCAAATGAAACGAAAGCTCATACTGCATGGTTCACCGTGCTTTGTGGCAGACAGCTCTCAGCCGAATTCGTCGAGTAAATACATGGCAGTCGCGGATGCGACGGTCGACTTCGGCCAAAAGCGACACATCGTCGAACTGGGCGACTTCCTCGGGCGAGAAGGGCTGGGCAAATCGAACGTGGATGACAGCTAAGCCTGGTAGCCTATGACGCTTGGGCCAGGCGTCGTAAGCGCCATCAATTGCTACTGGCAAAAGTGGCACTTTCGAGCGGCGAGCCAGCGCCAAAAAACCAGATTTCAGATGACCGACTTCGCCATCGGGGGTACGAGTGCCTTCTGGAAAAATGAGCAGCATTTCGCCCGCTTTGAGACGACGCAAACTTTCTTTCAGGCCACCCAAGCCGGTCCCTTCGCGATCGATGGGAATTGCATCCAGCGAATTGATGAGCCAGCGAAACGGCGCAAAGCCGAATAGCGTTTGGCGAGCCACATAATTCAACCGGCGATCACACGATAGGCCAACCAAGATTGGATCGAAATGGCTTTGATGATTTGACACGACCAGCGCGCTGCCGGTTCGTGGAATACACTGCCGATTGAACACCCGAATGCGAAAGAAAGTCACGCCCACCACGCGGCACAGGACGCGCAGGAAATCGTACCAAAGGCGTTTAGAAAGAGAACGCTGGGGCATGGCTAAGTTAATCGTTTGGCTGATTCAGTGTTGCATTTTAGATCGCACGATGGCTTCAAGCCGGTCGACAACTTCGTTTTCGCTTAAACCGTCTGTCGAGAAGCGGATGGCGTCGGTGGCGGGTACCAGCGGACCAATGGCTCGGGAACTGTCGCTGCGGTCACGCTCTTGCTGCTGGCGGAGTACTTCGTCCAAAGAGATTGCTTCGCCGCGAGCTTGGAGATCGAGCAAACGCCGGTGGGCGCGTTCCTCGGGACTCGCGGTAAGAAAAATTTTGCACTGGGCATGCGGAAACACCACCGTGCCTTGGTCGCGCCCTTCGGCCACAATGTCGTCGTTGCCAGCTGCCTTTCGTTGCAATTGAACGAGATGCTCGCGAACCTGCGGATTATTGGCAGCGTAATGCGTGACCTCGGTAATTTGCGAACTACGAATTTCGAGAGTTATGTCCTGGCCATCAAGCATCACGCGGTCAGGCGCAAGCCCAATTTTCAGTCGCCGCGCTAGTTCCGCCAGTCCAGAAGCATCGTTCCAATTTAGACCCGAGCGGATTGCCGCCAATGCTACGGCCCGGTACATAGCGCCGGTGTTTAGCAATCGGAAGCCTAACCGTAACGCCAGGGCGCGGGCCGCGGTGCTCTTTCCAGCGCCAGCGGGTCCATCGACAGTAACGATCATGCGGAGTCAGTGATAAGGGGTTAGAGGCGAGGGATGAGGGTGGCTAAGAGAATAATTGCAATGCTTAGGGTCGAGAAAAATATACAGTCCGTCAAGTGCAGGAAGAGGGAGGATGTGCGAATCGTCTCGAGAGGGTTAGGGGCGAGAGATGAGTGCATTGAATCTGCCCTTACCTCGCGTCTTCCACCTCGTCCCTCGCACCTCTTCTATTTCAGCACTTTTTCCGCGGCGCAACGGATGTCGGCCTGCACTTGCTCAATGGGACGGTTTGCGTCGACGACGACAATTTGCTCAGGCCGGCGAGCAGCTTCCGCTAGAAAACCAGCGCGCAGACGTTGGCGGAAGGCGTCGCCGGATTGCTCCATGCGGTCTAGCTCACGCTGAATGCGGCCGTGGGCAGCGGTCGGAGGCATATCGAGCAGGAATGTGAGATCGGGTTCCAACCCGCGCGTAATGAACTGGCCAATTTCCCATAGCTCAGGTACTTCCAGCCCACCGGCATGCCCCTGATAAACGACATTGGCCAGCAAGTAACGATCGGACACAACGATGCTGCCGGCTGCTAGCGCCGGTTGAATAACTTCCTCTACAAGTTGTGCCCGAGCGGCCATGTACAGCAGCATTTCGCTCATGCGGCTGATACTTAAGTCCTGGCGATTAAGAAGCAGATTGCGGACCGCTTCGCCCAACGGTGTTGCTCCAGGATCGCGGCACTGGACCACCGTGTGCCCCAGCCCGCGCAGCCAATTGCAAAACAACTGCATTTGCGTCGATTTGCCGCCGCCGTCGATTCCGTCGAAAGAAAAAAACATGAAATGAAACCAGCCTAAGCGCGGATAACGAATGTGCGTGATCGTGGGCCGATTGCTTGGCGAAGGTTTACCAATCGTAGGTTGTCAGCACCCGTTTGGCGTGTTCGACAATTAGCTTTTGCAACTGCGGCGGCTGAAGAACCTGAGCTTCTTTGCCGTATCCCAAAATCCACCAACAGATTTCCTTCAAGCCTTTCACCTTGGCGAAAAACTTTAATGTACCATCCTCCTTCCACTCCAAGCGTTGCGTTTTGTGCCACCTGACAGAGCCTACATTGGGCGCTACCATGGGCGAGAATTGAACGCACACCTCATACTCTGGGCCGCGCTCTGGAATCAAGTGCCAAGCATTCCCGAAATACCGCTCGAGCGAAAAGTTGCGGGGAATTTGGTAGTGATCTGCCGTCGGCTCCATACGAAGAAAACGCTTCATGTTAAATGTCCGCACCGAGCGGTGAAGGCTCGAGCGGCCGACCACATACCAGGCGTGCTTGCTAAAAAACAATCGATAAGGAGAAAGCCGGGTTTGAATGGCCATTCTGGCTTTAATGTCGTCGTAGTCAATGCGGACGCAACGACGATTCGTTATGGCATCGATTAGCCCTTCATAATAGGGAACTTTATCTGCTACAGGGCTGAGTTGGTGCAGCTGAATGCGCACTGCGTCCGCCATGCCGTGCAATTGCTTACGCAAGGCAGCGGGCAAACTGCCTTCCAATTTCAGGGCGGCAGTGTGGGCGGGCGCTAGGAAAGGCATTTTGCGGACATCGCCCAACTCGTGGCACAAAACCAAAACCGCCAAGGCTTCGCTGATGGTGAATTTAGTAGGAGGCAGAAAGTATGTGTCTGCCAGGTGATAGACCTGAAATTCATCGTCGTGCTTCAGCGGCACGCCGGCTTGGCGCAGCACATCAAGATCGCGAAATACTGTCCGTCGGCCAATGTTGCAATGAACTGCCAACGAATCAACGTTGTGCCCTTTTCCAGCCTGAAGCAGGCTGATCATTCGTAGAAGTCGTTGAAGTCGCGTCAGATTCATCGGTGCCAGTCGATTTCCATCCGCCGTTGCTGGAACTAGTGTTAGTGGTGTGGGAATTTAGCGATAAATCGCCCCAATCGAACGGGGCCTCTCCACTGGCCTGACGAATTTGGTTATCGATCAAAACGTTCTTGGCCGTGCTTGCCGGCAACATTGTATTCTTTTGTATACTGCCCGTTGCGCCAGTATTTTTCAAGCTAGCGCTGGGCAAAACACTGCTTACTTTCAAGGTACTGCGAGGGCCTTCCGGCTGGCCAGCCACTCCAACGCCAGGCACTGCGGCAGCAGGAGTTGGATTATTGCCGACCGGCGAATACCGCGATCCGGGGCGAGTAGCCGCCGGACCGGGCATCGGAGCCGGCAGTTCCTGCTTGTTCGGCACCATTTCGGGCTGCGGCGCTGGTGTCGAAATTCCCTCGCCGGCTGCTTCGACCGGCTGGCCACCGGCGTGGCCCGCGGTGCCATCGGAATTCTGGAATTGCGGGAACGGTCCGGTGCTGAACACCGCTGGCCGCGAGAAGCCGTAATCTAAGTACAAGCCGGCATCGCGCGCCCGGGCACGGCGTTTGGCATCGAAATACGCCTTGGCTGGCCAAGGACCTTCCGCTAGGTAAACGCCATTGTACTCCAACAGCGAACCCTTTCGATAGTGAACC
>DASRSD010000187.1 GCA_035656635.1 Pirellulales bacterium | reverse complement strand
ATAATCGCGGCGTAGGCGTCGACAATATCGTACTTCGCGTGACCGCGCCAATCTTTGGGATACGCCCGACCTTCCACCATGCGGCCGAATTCGCTGTAATCATATCGGCCGGGAAACACGAACAACGTAATGCCGCCGCGAACTAACGGCTGATCGGCGGGGGCATGAAACAGCCGGCCCAGAAATGCCGTCTGCTGCTCGGCAGTTTGGGCCACTTCCTGCAACTCTCCTTCGGGCAGGTTGCTGATGATTAGCAAATTTTTGCCTTGCTTGGTGGTCGGAAGATCGCTCGGATCGGTCAGCCGCCACATGTGCTTGGCCGAAATAAGCCTGTCGGATGCCAATTCTTCCGGCGTTACTGTTTTGGCGCGCGTGAGAGCCGCCAAGCGGAGAGTGGTTTGATTCGGATCGTCGCCATCGAAATGGGCCCCCTCGGCGATCCATTTTTCAAATTTGGCGATGACGTCGTTCGACAGCGGCGGCCGATTTTTGGGTTGGGGCATGCGGGCGCCAGCGGTCCCCTTCAGTTTTTTAATAATGAGGCTGTCGGCCGGCTGCATGGGCACCCACGGATTGCCGCTTTGGCCGCCGCGAATCATGTTGTTAAACCGATCCATCTGAAAATTGCCCGTCGGACCCGGGCCGGTATGGCAGCCGAAGCAATTTTCCACCAGCACCGGAGCGATGTCCTTGGAAAACTGCACCGTCTCACGGCCTGTGGCCATGGCGACGGTAAGCTTCGGCTCGTCCGGCTTTTTCACAAGCAACGGTGCGGGCGTGGCCGAGGTGAACTTGTTCAGCGGCGCTTTTTCGTCGGGGCCGTCGAACTTCGCGCCTTCGTCAATCCATTTGGTAATGGCGGCGATTTCCGGCTTGGTGCATTTGGGGCCGGGACCGCGCGGCATGTCGCCGGAAGTAAGCGCATCGACAATGCGGCTGGCACTGCCCTTGCCCGCTTCAAACACCGGACCATCGGGCGTGCCTTTTTTGAACGACTCGAACGTCGCCATGCTGAACTTGCCACGCGCTTGATCGATGTGGCAGCGTGTGCACTTGGCAACCAAAATGGGCGCAATGTCTTTGGTGAAGCTCAAATTCTTGTCTGGAAGTGCGCCGGCGGCGGTTGCGGGCTTGGCGGCAGCAGCATCACCAAGCGGATTGGTTGGACTTCCCGGTTTACCGGGCGGTGCGGCCTTACCAGCATTGGGATTACCAGCCGCGGAATTGCCTGGACCTGGAACCGGAGTGCTGGGAACCGCCGGCTGGCCCGGTCTTGGAACCCCGGGGCCCGGGACCCCGGGATTGGTATCCGCAGCGTAAGCCAAAGGCCCAACGATTACCGCCACGATCGCCAGGAACAACGCTTGCCGGAGGGGAAAGTAAACCATGATAGGCACTGGGCAGACTGTCGCGCGTGGGGAAACAAAAAAGCCGTCCGATGGCGGCTTTATTATAAGCCATCGAGCAGCCTTTGTGGACCACACTCCAGGGCAACCGCGTCCCTTCGGAAGCCAACTAAGCAACCCGTTACCGAGGTTGGCATGGCTTGTGGTGGCGCACGCTCAACTCTTGCGGCGGCGACGTGAACCGCCGAGTGGGCTTGTAGCCGTATTGCACGGCAAACCATTCGGCATACCGCTCCCGATCTGCAGAGCGCGAATTGCGATTATCCAACAAGTGGCCCAGCTCGTGAATCAAAATGTTATTCAAATAGAAATCTTTCAGGGCCTGCTCGGTCCACACCAGCTTCCAGGAAGCGGGGCCGTCTTGTTCCCAACGGCCGCCGTACATACGCGCTTCGATGAGCTGCGCGGGCTTCGGCGGCGTTTTGAAACGCTCCACCAGGCTTTCTTCCACGGGATACAAATAAATCGTCGGCCCCCATTGCATGCCGTAACAGGGGAAGCTGAGCTTTTTGCGCGTCATTTGGCTCAGCTGCACGACTTCCAGCGGCGCGACAAAGTGAGCGGGCAACTGCGCCAGCCGAGCGCGAATTTCGTCCGGCGTAAGAATATGCCGGTGCCCGTTCCCCGGCGACTGCACGACAATGCGATAATGGCCGCCGTTTTCACGCGGTTCGTGCCAATTTTCCGGTGGCACAAAGGGGAGTTGCTGGTTGCGCGGCACTCCCCGCGCGCGCTTGCTGGAACGCATTCCGCGGCGCGAATGCCGAGCGCGCACGACAGCGTTGGAATGCTCCAGGCGATTGCGAATTCGATTGCCGAAGAAGACTTGGATGTGCTGGCTCATACGCAAATCCTCGTTGTCCAGGAGCGCCGCCAGCGGCCAAAAAGACCGCTGGAAAATCCGGCTTGCCCGAACACTCTGCATTGAAGTGAATCGGTCGGAAATGGGTGGGCGATTGAAGCCCACATTTCCACTTTATGCAGGTGTCCAAAGAAGAAACAAGTGAACACCACAAGTGGCGATTGGACCGCGACTTAAAAGCTTTGCCAACCGGGTGGAGTTGTCCGACAATGCGGAATAAACGCTTTGAGCCGACACCCCTCTTTTGGAAAACCGGCAAAATTTCTGACTGCTTGGGCCGGCCTCAATGAGTGAATAGTTGTTCACTAGTGAACAAGTATCACGATGACAATGATTAGCGCGACGACAAACACGATCGCCCCGGTAAGCAAGAACCAAACTGAGGCGGAAGAGGAAGGCTCCGGCGCGCGATGTTGCGAGATAGGTTGCGGTGCGCCCGGCGGCAATTTGTCTGGATGAACGGTCGTCGTCGCTTCGCGCGCGGCCCGTTCAATGAGTTCGCCCAACGTGTCGTCGCGCGGCTTGGTCGGAAGCTTTGTGCTTTCTGAGGGCTTGGGGACATCCAGCGATTTGGCGCGCGGCAGCGATTTTCCAACTGCACTTTTGCCAATTCCCGTGCCGTTAGCGCCGGGGCGGCCAACGCCGCTTTGGCCAGCCCGACCCAAAATGCTGCTGCCCAAACCTAAGATGCTGCTGCCCCCATGGGAAGGACCTAAGCCGCTGCGCGAGGCGCCTCCGCTTTGGGAAGCCCCGCCTCCCACCACCCGGCTGCCACCGCTTTGATCGGGTCGACCTAAAATATTGCTGCCGCTGTATTTCGCTTGCGATTTACCTGCCGAAGAGGGCGCCGGCTTGTCGGCCGGAGCGCCTTTGATGGTTTCGTGTTGCAAATTGGAAACCGTGTCGTCCAGCGTCCCGGGCTTTGAGCGGTGCGGCGGATAAACCGGCATGCCCCCGGAACGGGAAGAGCTGCGGCGCGGCGGCGGACCCACGGGCCGTTTCGTCAAGTTCAATCCGCTGCCGCCGCTTAGTTCCTTGCCACGGCCTTCCAACCATCGCGACAGCATTTGAGCCACTTCGCCGGCTGATTGAAACCGCGCGTCGGGTTGCTTCGACATCATTCGCAGGCAAACGTCGACCAGCGCCGGCGGCGCATCTTTCCGATCTTCATACAAGCTTTTGGGCATCTGGTTTTGATGCTTCCAGATGCGCTGCGCCAAGGTGCCCTCGGGAAACGGAGCGTGGCCCGTAAGCAGAAAATAGAGCGTGCAGCCCAGGCTGTAGATATCGGCCCGTTTGTCGACCGTATGACTATCGCGGGCCTGCTCCGGAGCGAGGTAATCGGCCGTGCCCAACACGTTTTCTTCGTGGGCGATGGTAAGCGAGGCGGTTTTGCTGTCGTCCTGCCAACGTGCCAGGCCCATGTCGAGCACTTTCACCACACCGCGCTGATCGACAAGCAAATTGGCGGGTTTAATATCGCGGTGAATGAGCCCGGCCTGGTGCGCGTGTTCCAAGCCTTCGGCTGCCTGGCGAACGTAATCGGCGGCGACGTCGTAATCCAGGGCACCGACGTCCTTCACCAGAGATTGGAGATCTCGCCCCTCGACATACTCCATGATCAGGAAATGATCGTTCTTATTGCCTTCTTGATCGTGGTCAATGTCGTAAGCGCGGACAATGTTTTTGTGGTCGAGCTTGGAAGTGGCTTGTGCTTCGCGATAGAAGCGCGCCAAATAAGACGAATCGTTCACACGGCTGGGGGGCAAATGCTTGATTGCCACCAACCGCTGCATTTTGCTGTGCTCGGCCAAGTACACGCTGCTCATGCCGCCGGTGCCTAAGTGGCCCAGCAATTTGTATTTCTTGCCGACGAGAAAGAAGCCCTTGTACTTGCCGTTCAACAGTTGATCGCGTTGCCACGGAGTAATTAGCTTTGCGGCAATGAGTTGATCGGCCAGCAATTGGCTATCGGCTTCGGGAGTGGCGCCCGACGGGCGCTGGATCTCCGCAAGCGTCTGATCGAGTTGTGCCTTTTCGACCAGGCCACTTCGGCGCAGCAATTCCAGAAATTTGTCGATACTGACCGCGACCATGGATCGCCCCTCACACTCGCCACACTAACGATGACCCCTGATAGTGTAAACGGTCCCCGCGACGATTTATCGACCATCATGACGATAACAAGAAAAGAGGCAATATACTAGCTAATCTTATGCCAGGTGGGTCATTTTCGCCAATGTTTTGATGGGCTTTAAACCAGTCCACTGGCCGGTGAATCGCAATGCCAATTGCATTAAAACGCCCTTCTAAGGCCAAAATCGCTTGCATCGTGGAGCTTGTCCAGGTCGGGGCAATAGCCCATCACCGCCAGCCCGATCATGCCGCAAGAACAGCTCCGGCAAAGAGAACGATCCCGGCATTGGGTTGTGGGAAATTCATGCTGGTCGATTGCCATCCACACGTAAAGTAGTCCTAGGCAAGGCGTTTTCCGCCCATCCACCACTAGGCAGCGTGGCGGGGAGATTCGATTCGTTGCGGAGCAGCAACCGGCGGAGCCGAAGATGGGGTAACAGGTGGGCCGCCGAATGATTCGGCAGCCAACCCGATCTCGAAACTAGGACTGGGCTGCTCGAATTTCGTTCCAGCAAAAATCCATTGCAGTTGGCGGCTCCAGCCAGAAGCAGCAAATTGCTCCGCCCCCACAAGCATGCACAGTGGTAACACTTGCAAGGCTAACCGATAGAATGCCGTGCGCAATTGATATTCCAAATGCAGCGGCGTGATGGTCAGGATGGCTAAATAGACCACAATGACCACCACTGCAACTATGCGCCACAAAAATACCGTAGCGGAGGAACGTGGTCGCCGCAGAAACAGCAAACCGATGGCTACGAACGGCCAAATCAAGTTGAAATAAGAAACGGCAAACAGTTTATTTACGGTAAATTGTACGACCGATGGAATTCTGATCCAGGTATGAACGATCCAGTCCCAGTGCAGCGCATCGGCAAATGGCCTAAAGTATGGGGAAACAGGAATGCGCCGCCGGCTAAGGGCCACCACCAGCGCGCAGCCGATTGCAATGCCGATCGTCCAGGCGGCAGTTCGGTGCCTCCGCCACAAGTGCCACCTGCGCCGGAATTGCGCCGTGGCCAGCATCGCGAACCCAACCGCTGCCAGCCACAGGGCTCCCTCCTGCTTCGTCAAAATCGCCGCGCCGAGCATGGAGCCGGCCAATATACTGTAACTGGCGCGCGGCGTGGCCAGCCAGCGTCCCACGGCAATTACGCCGGCGGTGGCAAATGCGGCAACGGCAAAATCAGCGGATCCGCTTAAGCCCGCTCCTTCACTGGGCATTAAAGTGATTGGCAAGAGGATAAAGAACGCGCTCCACATGGCAGCGATGAGGGGCGATTCGAAGCGACGAATTTCCTCGGCTAAAATCGAAGCGATCGCCAGCACGAATCCGGCGAATAGTAGTTGCTCGCCTAGGTCTTGCTGCGAACCCTGCGCGGCGTACAAGGCCGCCTCGACGACGGGCAACAACAGCGGATAATTAGCATTAAAGTTTAAGCGGTCGGGATTGCGAAAGCTTTCGTCCGAGAGTTGGCCGCCATCGTATAAAATGCGCGCTTTCAGTCCGTAAATGGACCGGGCATCGAATGTGATTGGCGATTCGACCGCCGCAAACCATAAAAGATCTGCCAGGCACAAAATCGCGAGCATTCGCACCAGCAGCGGCAGATCGCCAATCCAACCCATCCAATTGCGCAGCAAGTGCTTGCCGGAAACGGCGCCTGGGCGTCGTTCACGCCACCGTAGAATCACTTCCGTCGCCGTCATGACGGTGCATAATCCAAGCGCGCCGAAATATTCTCCGTGCGTGATTCCTCCGGCAATGAGCAAGGGAACTTGTAGAATCAGTCCCACCAGCGCAATGCCCAATAAATATGACCATCCCCACGCCAATCGCCCAGCGGATAGTCCGACCGCTGAGCAAACTTCTCCTGGGGACGGCTGGCGAGGCTGCAGCCATCGGGCCAGCAAACTACCGGCGCCGGACATGACCGCCAGGGCGGCCAGCAGCGGCAGCAAGTGCAGCGTTAATCCGCTTACAGCCAAAATCATCGCAACATTTGAATACGGGTGTTGGAAACGTGGGATTTGTCAAACGTGACTACATAAGTAATTTGATGATCCGCAATGAATTGCTCTTCTGAAATATTTTGCAGCGGGTAATCCCACTTCCAATACAATTCCAATGGATCGGGCGTCATGCCCTGGCACCATTCCTCTAAGCGCCAACAGTATTGAAACATGTCGCGTTGTTCCTGCGGCAGCATAAACACACTGCGCGGATACAACTCGTAGGCGAGAATTAATCCTTCGTTGGGACCGTGGTATAAAATGTTGGCGTCCGCAGGAATTTGCTGCAGGCACTCCTGGCAAAGGTAATCGAAATCAGCAAGCAGTTTTTTCTCGGGGGTGAGATAGCTGGGCCGGACGCTATCGTGATACGAAAACATAGTGCTGGCGCGCTGCCAGTATTGGCACACCGAAAACCCCATAAACGATAATTGCAAGATGAGAAACACGAGCATCAAACGAGCCCGCCAATTCCAGCAGGCCCATTGAATTAGGCAGCGCTCGACCATGGCGTGCAGTGGAGGGCGAGGATCGGTCGTTGTCAAAAAGAGTGCGAACAACACAAACGAGATGCTAGCCGTGTAGAAGGGCGAGGGCACTGTCCATAAAGGTGCCGATCGCCACCGCAGGTCAATCGCCATAATTCCAACGACCGCCAGAGCGCCACTTTCAAGCGTCCCCAGTAAAAACATCCCCCTCCAAAGTGATCCCGGCCAACTTCTGGCTGCAGCGGCATGAATCCGCGGCGAAAACAAGCACCACACCTGAAGCGCAGCCAACGATACCAGGAGGATTTTGAACGGGTTTTCAATGATCAGATGCCGGTTGCCAAGATGGAAAAAAAGTGGCCGAATGCAGGCGACACCACCCACCCACGCACTGCCAGCCGCCGCCGCCAGCGCCAGCCACCTGACCAGCGGCCAATCGGGGCGCCAATTAAGCCAGTCGCCGACGGCGGGACTGCCCTCGTCATGAAGCTCCCCGCTGGCCATGATGTAAATACCTGTATTACTTGGCGGCTTGAAGATCGGCGGAAAATCAGAGGCGTTGAAATCAGTTTCGTGATGTTTGCTGATGCAGACGGACGGCCTGCTGCTCGGAATTGGCGGTTAGCAGCAATTGACAGGCGGCGCAATAATCGCGGGCGTCAAGTTTGGCGCCGCAGAAACAAACCCTGCCGATCACGCGACCAGGATTCCCGACGACCAACGCATGCGGTGGAACATCGTGCGTGACAACCGTGCCTGCGCCCACCAGCGCATACTGGCCAATCGTCATGCCGCAAACGAGCGTGGAATTTGCGCCAATCGTCGCGCCACGATTCACCTGCGTTCGCAAAAACGCGCTGTTATCGCGCCGAATAAACGCACGCGGGCGGAGATCGTTGGTGAATACGGCGCACGGTCCCACAAAAACGCCCTCCTCGAGCGTGACGAAATCCCAGAGCGCTACGCCGTTTTTAATGGTGCACCGGTCGCCAATGGAAACTTTGTTCTCCACAAACACGTGCTCGCCAAGATTGCAATGCGAACCAATCGTGGCTCCCGGCAATACATGGCAGTACGCCCAAATTCGCGTGCCGAGGCCAATTTGTTTGCTTTCGCAAATAGCCAGGTCGTGCACGAAATATTCTTCGGCGACAATGCTCATGTGGCGCACTCTCCTGCAATCGAACAACTGGTAGTTAACCGCTTCAGGCTGCTACACGAAGCCGATGGCGTTGTAGTGCAGAAATGACGTGCTCGCGCTGCTCGACGGTGAGTTCTGGGTACAACGGCAAACTAAGACATTCATTGGCCCAATGCTCCGCTTCCGTTACGGAACCGCAAACGCGTCCCATTCCTTGGAAAGCCCGCAACTGGTGCACAGGAAATGGATAATGAATGCCGGCTCCGACGCCTTGCGAGTTCAGCCAAGCCAAGCGGGCATCTCGATCTTTCACGCGTACCACGTACAAGTGATAGACGGATTCACTTCCCGGAGAAGAAGAAAATACTGGCACGATGCGTTCTTCGGCCAAATGGCGATCGTACTGGTCCGCGTGGGCTTGGCGCTCTTGATTCCAGCGGGGTAAATACTTCAATTTGATATCCAACACGGCGGCCTGCAACGAATCGAGGCGGCTGTTGAGGCCCACTTCTTCGTGATGGTATTTGCGCACCGAACCCCAATTGCGCATCAATTGCAAGCGTTCGGCCAGGGCGGAGTTGTTTGTGGTGATTGCCCCGCCATCGCCATAGGCGCCCAGATTTTTCCCGGGATAAAAGCTGAATGCGGCGGCAGTTCCCAGCGATCCGGCAGTGCGCCCCTTGTAGCGCGCACCGTGTGCCTGGCAGGCATCTTCAATGACGTGCAGTTCTCGCGCGGCGGCAATTTCCTGAATGCGATCTATCTCGGCACAGCGGCCATACAAATGCACCGGAACAATGGCTTTTGTGCGGTTGGTAATTGCGGCCGCGATTTTTTCAGGGTTCAGCAGGCCGTCCGCACGATTCACATCGACCAATACCGGCGTGGCGCCGGCCAATTTTACCGCTAATGCTGTCGCAATGAATGTAAACGCCGGAACAATCACCTCATCGCCAGGTCCAATATCAAGCGCTCGAAAGATTAGCTGCAAAGCGTCGGTGCCGCTGGCGACCCCCAAGCAATGCTGGGCCTGACAAAATTTTGCAAAATTTTGCTCAAAGCGTGCAACCGACGGTCCCAAAATGAAACTGGCCTCGTCCAAAACCAATTGCATGGCGGCGTTGACTTCCGCCTGAATTCCGGAATATTGCGCCTTCAGATCCACTAACGGGATGTGCATGTTTCACCAAGCGATTGTCTGAAAGCTGAGCTCATGGCGTGAAAACTGGAATCGACAGTGGATTGAAATCAGGCTGCGCGCCGCAAGGCCCGCGACTCATCCGCGATGTTGGCCAGCGTGGAACGATTCCGCATCGACGCAGTAGCGGCCTCCAGAGTGCGAACCACTCGCAAGCCGCACTCCCCATCGTTCAACGGCTGGGCCTGACCCTCGATGCAATCTAAAAAATGATTGCATTCCACATCCAGCGGTGCGCCGCCGGACATCACCGGAATGACGATATCGCCGGTCCGCACCTGCATGCGGAACGTAGCAAAACTGTCGCTGTAGGGCGCGCATTTTTCCACATCGACGGATTTGTCGACAATGCGCACCGGAGCGTCCAGTTCCAGGTCGTTCCAGACGACCGATTTTTTCGCTCCAACCACCGTAATTTCGCGAACTTTCTGCGGGTTCAGCCACGAGGCATACAGCGACGCCATAATTTGCTGCGGATAGGTGAGCGTGGCCACCACAACGTCTTCCACTTCGGGGTTCAAATACGACATTCCGAACGCGCTGACTTGTGTCGGATCGGACTGAAACCAATAGTTGAAAATACTGATGTCGTGCGCACCCAAATCCCACAAGGCATTTACATCATGCCGGAAGGGGCCCAGATTTGTTCGCTCCGAGAAGACGTAGCGAATTTGGCCCAGCTCGTTACGATCGATCAATTGCTTGATGTAGCGAATCCCGTGGTTGAACAGGAACACATGGCCGACGCACAGATGGACGTGGCGCTGCTTCGCCAGCGCCACCAGTTCTTCGCACTCGCGCGCCGAGCTGGCGAGAGGCTTTTCCACCAGCACATGCTTGCCGCTTTGCAGAGCAGCCTTGGTCAGCTGGTAGTGAGTATTCGTCGGCGTTGAAATGACCACGGCTTGGGCCGTGGAATCGGTCACCGTGGCCAGCGGATCTGTGCTGGCCTGAAACGATCCTAGAATATTGCGGCGCACCAGCTCCAATCGCTGCGGATCCAGATCGCAGACGGTGCCAATTTTAACGCGCTGGCTAGAAGCGAGGCAGCGAACGAGATTCGGCCCCCAATGACCCAGCCCAATGCAATTAACTTGTATCACGGACGATCCCTCCTTTGATCGTGCGTCCGAACCTATTTGATTTCGCCAGCGAATTCGACATCCTTGTCGGCGCCAACGTGCGAAATCAACTTTTTAATCCCAAACTCAGAAACACTACCGGCCGCAACATATCCCACCAACCGACGACGGGTTTCATTTTTGTATTTCCTACCCGTCGCGGCGGATAAATTTTGGTGCAAGGAACCTCGCGGTGTCGGTATCCCAGTGCAATCATCTTGTACAGCAGGTAAATTTCCAAACCGTAAGTATCCAACCATTTCTGATTCAAGTTGATGCGGGAATCATCCAAGCACGATAGCCGGATGGCGCGAAAGCCGTTAGTGGATTCCGTTAGCTCCTTGCGGCAGGTGAAACTCAGTAAGCGGGGATGCAAACGCGTGGCCAGTTTTCGATAAAGTGGCATGTCGCCGCCGTAGGAGCCCCCCTCCAGATAGCGCGAGCCGATCACCAAATCCGCCTCGTCGGCGGCAATGGGGTCTAGCAGCCGGGGAATTTCGCGCGGTTCATCTTTGTTGTTTCCCGCCATGATCACAGCAACATCGAATTTATTGGCGCGAGCGTAGGAAAGCGCCGTGCGGAGCGCATAACCCACACCATGCAGATAACCCAAGGAAATCACTTTTGCCCCTGCAGCTTGGGCAGTGGTCGCCGTGTTGTCAGCAGATCCATCGTCTATGACCAGCACTTCGTCGGCAATTGTTTTGGGAACCCGCGAAACAGCCAAGCCGATTTTGGCGGACTCGTTGTACGCCGGTGCGATGACGATGACGCGAAGATTCTGATACATAGAATTTTTATATTTTGCAGCGAGATGAATGATCACACCGTCGATGCCGCGAACTTATAGCACAGCGAGGCAACGTGCTCAACGCTCACTGCCAGGCACACAGAGCGTTTTGGGGTAGGGAAGCTATCAGTTCTATCGGATTTCAGCAAGAGAGCCTTGTGGCGGGAATCCGCGGGAGACTTATCGCTAGTGACCGGCGCGAACGAATAATCGTGACATTCGATTTGCGATGACCTGACATCTGCTATACCGCTTGTTTCTTTCGCATTCGGGAATGTTCCAGAATTCGTTATAGACGGTTGGCCCGCTACGTTTGCACCAGCCCGAACATTACGACCTCCCTAATTGCTAGAAAAACCATCGCTTTACAGGTGATCGCCCTCATTCCGTCAAGGAGTAGGAATCCGCGGTCCGTAACTGGCATTTCGAAATGCACACTGCCGTTGCGGATTGCCGTAGACGTAGCTCGTGGCTGTGTTTAATATTCCGACCCGACTCTCCGGACAATTTCCTTCCCTGCCCTAGGAGAAAGACGAGATGCAGGTCGTTTTACAAATGCTAGTTGCCCCTGCTCATTCCCACCTGGCGATTTCGCTGCTGGCATACATTGATCCCAGCACGGGCAGCTTGGTTTTTCAAGTGATTGCCGCTTCGGTAATTAGCGCAGGATTGTTCGTTACCGGGCTCCGCAACCGGTTGGTTTGGCTACTAACTGCCGGTTGGCGCTCGAAATTGCCATCAAACGCATCGCCGATTGACGTTTCTGCCGACACCGCTAACGATGCGGCGAGTTAGGGTTCGCTAGCAAAAGCGGCTTTAAACAAGCTGTTTGGCGAAATGCCGGACATTGGGGCGCGCCGTCAACGTATGACCGAAGCCACGGAAGTCATTGTCGATCCTGCATCTTTTCGCGACCCGTGCGGATTTATCTTTGAGCGCGATCAGTGCAAGTTGCGGCAAGTTAATGAGTGCTATGCTGCCCACTACGACCACTTGATGGCCAGCGGCCTGTACGACGAATTGGTCGGCGCCGGCTTGCTCATCCCACACGACGAGTTGCCTCTGGATGAGCGGGCAACCGAAGACGGATATAAAGTGTTACGGCCCGCACAATTGCCGTTGGTTTCGTATCCCTACGAGTGGTCGTTCAGCCAACTCCGCGATGCGGCGCTGGTAACATTGGAAATCGCGCGGCGGGCCCTTGCCAAGGGAATGATGTTAAAAGACGCCAGCGCCTACAACGTGCAACTCTTTCGCGGGCGGCCGGTGCTCATCGATACGCTGTCATTCCAGCGCTACCAGCAGGGACAACCGTGGGCGGCCTATCGTCAGTTTTGCCAGCATTTTCTAGCGCCATTGGCGCTGATGAGCCGGATCGATGTGCGTTTGAATCAACTCCTGCGCATTCATCTTGACGGAGTGCCGCTTGATTTAGCCAGCCGCTTGCTCCCATGGCGAACCAAATTCAATCTGCCGCTGGGCTTGCACATCCATGCGCACTCTCGAATCCAGCGCCGCCATGCGCAAGCAACTGCAGCCAAAAAGACAGCCGCGCTGAGCCGTCGAAATTTTGAAGCGATCATTGCCGGACTGCAATCTGCGGTGGCGGGGTTGCGGTGGAATGCGAGCGGAACCGAATGGGCCGATTATTATGCCACGGGGCACAACTATGGCGCCGACGGATTGGAAGCCAAGGAGTCCGTGGTGCGCAAGTTGATTTGCCGCGTGGCGCCGGGCCGTGTTTGGGATTTGGGCGCAAACAACGGCCGCTTCAGCCAGATCGCCGCCGAATGCGGCGCCGAAACGGTCGTAGCCTGGGACATTGATCCGGCGTGCGTGGAAAATAATTATCGGCAAGTAATTGCTTCCCGCAACACCGTGATCCATCCCTTGCTGTTGGATTTAGCTAATCCAACTCCGGGGGTGGGCTGGGCCAATCGGGAACGAAGTTCGTTCGCCGAGCGCGGACCAGTTGATTTAACCTTGGCGCTGGGCCTGGTTCATCATCTGGCGATCGCGAACAATTCGCCGCTACAGCATATTGCCGCGTATCTCGCCGCGCTAACAAAATCGCTGATTCTGGAATGGGTTCCCAAAGAAGATTCCCAAGTCCAACGACTGCTCGCCAGCCGAGAGGATATTTTTCCAGACTATTCTCAGCGCCATTTTGAAGATGTGTTTCGGCGATATTTTAATTTGCAGCACTCGGCACCCATTTCCGAAACGAAGCGGACCGCATACTGGTTCGGTCCGCTGGAGTAACGGCGCACAACCATCGGCGCGCCGAAGCCAGGCGAATTGCGACCATGAACAATTCCTCAGTAAATACGGAAGCAATGCCCGCCCGCGCCAGGTCGGCGTTCGTCAGAATATTTTCAAGGTCGCATCCGTTCCTGCTGGCAATGGTGCCGATCCTGCACCTGTATTCGCGAAATATGAACGAGGCGGATGCTTTCACCGCCCTCATTTTCGGCTGCGGCGCCTTAGTTATGACTCTGATCGTGTGGTTCGTAGCGCGGCTGTGGCTCGGCAATGGGCAAAAAGCAGCTTTGATTGCTTCGCTCTTTGTCGTGGTGTTTTACGCCTATGGTTGGATCTTCGATTTTGTAATGCAACACGAGCCGCTCAAAATGTCATACGACCGTTGGCATTTTGTGCTCGTCGTGTTTTGTGTTGCCCTGGTCGTTGCGGTGAGTGTTGTGCTGCGGCACAGTCGCCGGAATTTGCAGCAACTGTCTTCATTTTTGAGTGGCGTTGCCCTCATCGTGATGGTGATGTGCCTGGTCAGAATCGGGCGCAACGAGGTACGCATGCTTGCAGCCAGAAAAAAGAGCAAGCCTGCGGCGAGCTCTTCGGCATCGCAAATAACTAGTTTTCCGCGCAAGCCACCGTTGAATGCAGACTCGCCCGACACGCCCGACGTGTACTATATCATCCTCGATGGTTATGCCAGATCAGACACGCTGCAGCGAGTTTGTCATTGCGACAACTCGGATTTCCTCAAATTTTTAACGTCGCGGGGGTTTTATGTCGCCGATCAAAGTTGTTCCAACTACCCGATGACGTTCATGTCGATTGCCTCTTCGCTCAATATGTGTTACTTGGATGAAGAAGTGAAGAGCCCTGGCTATTCAGCCGTGTATGCCCTGTGGGACCAACCCTTGGTCGCCCGCGTGTTTCAGTCGAAGGGTTACCGCTTTGCGTATTTGGCGACAAATTTTAAAAGCACGTTGGCAGGCACCGACATCGTATTCCAACGGCGCCCTAGTTGGCTGCTGAACCAGTTTGCTGAATCTTTGTTGCGCACCACGGCCTTGCGGCTGTTCGAGCCGCAAATGGCCGACCAGCATCTGTACGAATTTGAAATGGTTAAAAAAATCGCTCAAATCAAAGGTCCTACCTTTACGTTCTGCCACATTATCGCGCCGCATCCGCCGTATGTGTTCGATCGGATTGGCAACATTTGTTGCGATGTGCCGCAATCGATGTTCTTCAAAGACGGCTGGGAACAGCAGCAAAACCCATCCAGCACCAACGCGCGGCTGGCCTATTCCGAACAATTGCAGTATGTAAATAAACGGATGGAAGAAATCGTCGACAGCATTCTCGCCCAATCGACCGTGCCGCCCATCATCATCCTACAGGGAGATCATGGCACGTTCTTCACCCTGCCGTCGAAAATCACGGACGAAAGTCTCGATCAATTCGCCGAGGAACGCATGCCCATTTTGAATGCGTACCTGGTACCGGAAAAAATGCGCCAAAAACTGCGGCCCGACATTTCGCCGGTCAATTCATTCCGACTGTTATTTCACGAATGCTTTGGCGAGCATTTCGAAATCTTGCCGGAAAAGCACATGGTGGGCTGGTATTACGGCCCACAGCAACTAAAAGACGCCACCAGCATTGTCCATCCGTCGGCTGTGCGACAAGCCAGCGTCGCGGGAAGCTCTGACCTGTCCGCAGCCAGACCGCATTGAAGCTCGTCCGGTGCCGCTTCGGAAGTTGCTACCGCATAAGTGTCTTGCGCGGCTAGGAGTGCGCTGCCTGCAAATTCACCGATTTTTCGGCAATTTGCGTGAGCAACTTATCCGTCTCGGCCTCCTCATTAAGCGTTTGCTGCAGGAGCGCGGCCACCTCGTTGTGGCCCAGCCGTCGCGCAAATGCCCGGGCGCAGCCATAACCGGCAATTTCGTAATGCTCCACTCGCTGCGCGGCGGCAATGAGCGCGGAATCCTTGACTTCGGGCTCCCCTTCCAGGTCGATCACCTGTTGCCCCTCCGTAATTAAGCCCTTCATAGCCTCACAAGTTTCCGATTTGGTTTCTTGATGCAGCAACCGAAACGCTTGTTCTAATCGCTCTTTGTGTCGTTTCGTCTGTTCCAAATGCCGCTGAAATCCGCCCTTAAGCTCGCGAGAGGCAGCGGCTTCTGCCATCTTGGGCAATGCCGAAATCAATTGCGTTTCCGCACTATATAGGTCTCGAAGCTGCAACGTGAGAACATTCTCCAAATTATTCAAAGTCATTGACGTACCAATCATTTTCGAAAACCAAGAGGAAGAGGCCATCGGGATGTTCCTTTTTATGCGGTGAAAAAAAACCGACGCATCCAAGAGGTGCAATGATCAATCGATTATTGATTTGTCCGCGGATTTTGCGTCGACGGAGTTGTCTGGGGATTCATCGGCACATTCGTGCCGTTTGTATTCTCGGTACTCGGTGCGTTCGTACGAGTTTCCGGGGGCGACGAAGGTTCCATAACCGGCTTATTGACTGTATGCGGTGTCGGGGCGCTAGGATTAGAAGTGTTCGGATTGTTCGTGCAGCCGGCGATTGCTATTGCGCCGCTGCATAAAGCAGTTTTCCATAGATATTTCATTTGTTGCCTCTTGCGTGTCGTAAGTGATCGATGAGAAATATTAAGGACCGAAAGACGATGCGGCTTTAACGTTTCGAAACTTTGGCGCTATCTTGTCCCGTCCAGCCACCGCGGCCTCGCCGAACCGCGGCCGAACCATTTGCCCGGCCGCGGTTCCCACAGCTGGCTGCCGTTTGACCAAACTAACGGTTGGCAGGATTTGGTTCGACGCCGGTTCTTTGCGCTTCATTAGTCAGGAAGCCGCGGTCTGCGTGCTCCGGCCAATGATTGTCGTCAAAACCTTGCCGTTGCTTGATGGTCTCTTCCGTGACATCAACACGGGCGTGATTGACCTTGTTGTCTTTCCATTCCAAGTGAATGGCATCCAAAGGTACGGCAAACAATTTGTCGCCGATTCCCAAAAAACCGCCGAAGGAGACGGCCGCGTATTCGATGTGGCCGTTGGGACTAATCATCAAGTCTTTAATCTTGCCCTTTTCTTGGTCGCCAGGACTGTAAACGCTTTGACCGATTAGCTCGCTAGCTTTAAAACCCCGGCCCGAATCCATTTGCGTTTGCGTTCGGTCCAATCGGCGGTCGGGCGTTTGGGCTTGTGAAATGGCGACAAAGGTAGCGGCGCAAACCACTATGCCGCTTGCCAGAGCAGCTACCAACAACCTGCGACTGACTTGAGGGATAGACATTTTCTGTTCCTTTCAAAAAACCCTAAGGGTTGCTTCGGGGAATCAACGTGATTCTTGCCCGAGATGTTCTAAGTGAAACCCGATAGCAAGCAACTAACATGCCGAAGTACGTTCCGGCATGAAATTGCTGCGAGCGGCTTCAATTCACCGTCAATTCACGATTGCCCGAGTTGTTGCCGCACGACAATCACCCAGTTGTTTTGGAGCGCCGTGAAAAATCGGATCGCGAATTTGGCGGTTTTGCGACCACGCTGTGCTGGAGCGCATCTGCCGCCACGATTGTAGTGCGGGCTGAAGTATGAGTCCGAAAGACCTGGTAATTCGGACGCTTTCAAAGGGGTTCTCGGCACCGAATGTGCGAGGTGTTTCTGCCTATAAGAAAGGAGGTAACGATGCTTTCGCTCGAATTCGCAGCCCTGTTTTTATTCATTCTGATGTTTGGGTATTTGCTGCCCGCCGGGCATTTATATTATCGCTATCATGTGCGCCGGGACCGGCGTAATCCACAGCTGCGAATTCAAAAACGCCAGCCAGCGGAGGGGCAAATCCGGCGAGAAGTGATGTTGTCGTTGCTCACCATCCTGATCTTCGCAGGCATGTCGACTGTCCTCCTTGAACTCTACAAGTCGGGGCACACCAGCATCTATCGGAATGTTCATGCTTATCCACTTTATTATCTGCCGGCGAGCTTCGTGCTATGTCTATTCATTCATGACACCTATTTTTATTGGCTGCACCGTTTCATGCATTGGGCGCCGGTCTTCAAGTACTTGCATCTTGGTCACCACCGTTCCGTCTGCCCTACTCCATTTGCCATCTTTGCTTTTCAACCGGCGGAAGCGGTGTTACAGTTCTGCGGCATTTGTAATCTCGTAATTTTTCTTCCGCTGCATCCGGCCGTGCTATTAGCATTTTTATGGTATGACACCACCATTAATACAGCCGGACATACCGGTTACGAGATGGTTCCGAAAGCGGTTGCCACAAATTGGCTATATAGCGGATTCAATACGGTAACACACCACGACACTCATCACACGAATCTCAAAGTCAATTTCGGGGCATACTTTAACACTTGGGATCGATGGATGGGAACTTTTTTGGACAGGCAAGTACCGCCAGCCAATGAATTGACTTCGCAGGATTGCCGCGCACCGAAAAACCGCGAACGGACGTTCCGAAATCCAGAGACTGCCTTTGCTGCGCCGCTGCCATTGAACCGTAATCGCAATCCAGGTGTGGCTGATTATCCCGAATGCGAACAGCCACAAGCTCCAGCAAGTCACTCGCGCTGCGGGCAGCAGGGCCAGACGAATCAGAAAGTGCCTGGATAAGAAGCTTTGTCTTCTCAAGGCTGAAGGCTATTGTTGCTGCTCAGGAAGCGACACAATTTTGTCGGCGGCGTAAACTATCCTGATTCTGCCTGATAATTTAAGCTTAACTGCCGCCATACCAAATGTTTGGCCTGAGCAGTGCGCACATGTCAAAATCAGTCAAATCCACTCGCCGCAAATCTTCTCGAACCGCATCTGAAGCAGCAACTGCGAAAAAGCCCGAACCCCATACGTTGACCCTAGTCATCGGCGCGCTGGGCGTAGTTTACGGCGACATCGGGACTAGCCCGCTGTATACGTTGCCGGTTTGTTTTGCAAAGCGCTCGGGCGTTTCGCCTGATCCGGAAAATGTGCTTGGCATTTTGTCGCTCATTATTTGGTCGTTGGTGATCATCGTATCGGTAAAGTACCTGGCGGTCATCTTGCGGGCTGATTTGGAAGGTGAAGGCGGAATTCTGGCGCTTAGTACATTGATCACCTCATCGCGGCCGAAGGCGAAGAATAATCGCTGGTTATTGCCGTTAGGCTTATTTGGATCCGCACTGCTGTTGGGCGATGCAATGATTACGCCGGCGATGTCAGTTCTGAGCGCGGTAGAAGGTGTCAAAGTTGTTCAACCGGTTCTGCAAAAAGCCGTCGTGCCGATATGCATTGCCATTTTGTTGCTGCTATTTTTTGTGCAACGGCATGGGACTGAAAAAATTGGCTCTTGGTTTGGTCCAATCATGCTGTGTTGGTTTTTTGTTCTCGCCGCGCTCGGAATCTACGGCATTTGGTTAAGTCCGCAGATCTTGCTGGCGATAAATCCTCTGCAGGGCGCGCGTTTTTTAATCGATAATCTCGGCCGTTCACTGTTCGTGTTAGGTTTTGTGTTTTTGGCAGTCACGGGCGGCGAAGCCTTGTACGCGGATCTTGGGCATTTCGGCAAGCGGCCAATACGCGTCGGTTGGTTTGCTATTGCCTTCCCGGCACTTCTGCTGAACTATTTGGGACAAGGAGGGCTGCTGCTTTCGACCTCATCCGCGGCCGCGCATAGCTTTTTCCAACTTGCGCCCAATTGGTTGCAATACCCGCTGATTTTGCTGGCAACAGTGGCAACGGTCATTGCCTCTCAAGCGGTCGTTTCCGGAACTTTTTCGTTGATGCACCAAGCCCGTCAATTTGGCTACATCCCGCGGCTGGAAGTCGTGCATTACTCGGGCGATGGCGAAGGCAAAGTGTATGTGCCGCTGGTGAATTGGTGTTTGGCGGCCGCGACCATTGCGCTGGTTCTGACGTTTCGCTCTTCCGATGCACTGGCCGGGGCTTACGGCATGGCCGTTTCCGGCACCATGTTAATTACCACGGTGCTGATCGTGGTTTGTTTTCGCCGATTATGGAAATGGAACTGGCTTGCCACTGTTTTGTTAGCGGCGCTTTTTTTAACCGTCGATAGTGCATTTCTGGTCGCCAATTTGACCAAGTTCTTACAGGGAGGTTGGATCCCTCTTACTATCGCTGCGGCCATTTATTTGGTGATGAGCACCTGGCGAATTGGGCGCGTGGCACTTAAATCGGCCCGGTATGTTTCAGCCGACGTCATCCAACAGCTTCATCGTGACGTGAAAGCCGGCAAACTGTCGCGCGTATCCGGCACAGCGATTTACTTCTCTAGCGATCCCACCGCTGTGCCAATTACGCTCCTGGTGAACTGTGAACATAACCGCA
>DASRSD010000186.1 GCA_035656635.1 Pirellulales bacterium | reverse complement strand
GCCAACAGCAGCAGGATCAGCCCGCCGCACACCACCCACATTTCCAGCGATTGTCCCAAAAGCAGCACGACAAGCAGCAACAAGCCGGCAGCCAACGGCAGTGCGCGGCTGCCCAACCACCGCCCCTCGCCGAGACCGCTTAAAAATGCCGCAAGATACAACAGCGGCATTTGCAGGCAGACAATCCACGTGCTTGTGGTCATCGACCAATCGAATGGGGCCGCAATGGATCCCGGTGTAGATGCCCAAACGGCGTAATACAAGAGCGGCAACACTGCGACCACCAAACAAGCGGCGACGCCCACCAAAAGTTTTGCTGCAAATACTTCCTGGCGCTGAACCGGGCGATGCAACAGGAATTGCACGGTGCCACGATTCACTTCACACAGCGTTTGCCACAAGCCGACGGCCACGGCCAGCAAACCGGCGACCACCAGCATGGCCGTGCAGTACAAATCGCCGACAAAGGGAATATTGTTGTCCGTCCGCGACATCAGCACTCTTAAAATCCACGCCAATTGGCCCAAGTTTGCGCCGGTGGCTGCGCAAACCAAATAAATTTGCAACAGCAGGGCCACAATCACCAGGGGCAGAATTTCACGAATTTCTTTGCGTGCCAGTGTGGTTAACATGTGGCCATCTCCCGTTCAAAACTGGGCAACGGCGGGGCCGGATCGCGGGTGTAAGCGATGAAGGCGTCTTCCAAATTCATTTCGACGACGTCGACCGATGCCGCCCCAAGCGATTCGACCAGCGCCGCTTGTTCTTGGCCGTACCCCACCACTGTAAGCTCTAGCTTGCCGCCGTATTGGCGCTGGCTTACCAACCCAGCGAGGGGCGGCAGCTCGGGCACGCTGCCGGTAAATTCCAGCGCGACTTTTCGCAGCGACGATTTGAAATGATCGGTGGGGCAATCGACGCGCAACACGCCGTCGATCACAATGCCAATGCGATCGGCCACTCGCTCTACGTCGCCCAGAATGTGTGAGCTGAAAAAGATCGTGCGGCCGCTGCGCTGAATTAAATGAATCATGGATTCCAAAAAATCGCGGCGAACGACCGTATCTAACCCCAGCGTCGGATCATCCAAAATCAATAACTCCGGATCGGGCGCCAGCGCCAAGGCCAGCGATAGTTGGGCGCGCTGGCCATTGGAAAGCCGGCCGATTTTCTGCCGCAGCGAAAGCCGGAAATGATCCAAAATGCTGTCCAGGAAGTTTTCCTGCCAAGTGTCATAAAATCGGCGGGTGAAGCGGATGGCTTCGCTCACCGTCATCCAACGATGCAAGGGATGACCTTCGGCCAGGTATGCAATGCGAGCGCGGGTGGCGGGGCGGAGTTGCTGGATTTCTTCGCCTAAGAGCGTGGCGTGGCCGGCATCGGGCTGCACCATGCCCAGCAGCATTTTGATCAGCGTCGATTTGCCCGCTCCATTGCGGCCCAAAAAGCCGTACACGCAACCGGTGGGAATTCGGAGATTTACCACGTCGACGACGCGGCGGGGGCCGTAGTGCTTGGTAAGTCGCTCGATGGAAATGGCATCGATCATGGCTGGATACCAACGAGTGAAGGATTCAGTTCGCGTTTACTGTTTTGTGTACATGGAATTGGATAAGAACATGGAGCCGGCAGCGCCTTGGCTTGTGGGGGGATCTATTGAGATGCCGCGGCGGTTGCCGGACTCCATTGAAATTGTTTGATGCGTTCTTCCACAAACTCGGTGAATTCCTCGGCGGTAAAGCCAAATCGAACGGCATCGACCAACAGACGGTCGACGCTGCCCAGCAGCCGCTCACGGCGGGATTTTTTCGACAACGGCCTAGGAAGCGGGGCGATGAACACACCCATTCCCGGCCGAGTGTACAGCACGCCTTCGCGCTCCAGCTCGGTGTAAGTCCGGGCTACTGTGTTGGGATTGATCACCAGCAATTGCGATAATTCGCGGACCGAAGGCAATCGCTGGTCGGTCCGTAATTGACCGCGCGCCACGCCAGCGCAAATTTGATCGCTGAGCTGTTGATAAATCGGCATGCCAGAAGTTGGATTGATGGAAAATTGCACGGTGCTGAGCTCCTGCTGTATTACTTGTACCAGTACAGTAAGTATATGTCAAGAGAATCGCAAAAAACGTTTTGGGATTCCGGTCCGGCATCAGGACACGATAAAAAATCGGGCGAAAATTGGGCCACCGATTTGTTATGATATTGCCCGGGAGCAGCAGCTTCCCGCAGCCGGCATTTTGCAATTGCCGTGGCGATGATCTTTGGCAAATCGAACTAAAAATCTTTTGGTCAGCGGACGATTAGCGCCTCCGCAAGAAGTGCGCAGCCAATCGCATGCTCGTTTCATTCCGCAACGAACCGGCCCATTTGCCCTTCTAATGGGTGTACTTCTGATGGGGGTTAATTTCCGATCGTGTTTTTCCGCGCAGAGAGCGATTTGAAAAAAATATCCCGAGATTTCCCGAGCCGATTTTTTCCCGTGGCCCAATTCAAGTGGAAATTATGTGGAAAGTATGATGGCCAATTTTCAGCCTGAGAGGCGAACACTCGGTGCTCTTTGCCCCCGTCTGTGCCGTGGCGGAGGAGAAAGCGGATATGCGGGTATGATGCCAAGTGGTGGCTGAAGAAACTGCCGATGTGCGCGCAAAAAACAGCCGCTTGTGCGGGAGGTTGCGAACTTAATGGCAGATCGCAACTCACACGCGCAAGCGGCCGTGAAATCGGCAGTGGTTCGTGCTGGGTAGTCGGTCGGAAAGTGCCGGGCTACGGACAGCCCGGCTGGAATCGAACCGTTCCGCCTTCGCACGCTGTCTACCGAACTGTACTAGGCCATGGCCTTCAGTTGCTTCAAAGCGCGAACCTTAATTTTGGTGCTGGCCGGTTTGGCGGCCACATCCATTAGCTCGCCGGGCTTGAACGGGTTAGGTACGCCTTTGCGAGCTGGGCGGGCCGGAACCTTTTTCTTTTCGATTTTCACCAGACCTGGAATGGCGAACATTCCAGAGCCTTTGCCGCTCATCGACTTCTTGATTTCGTTGCCCAAGGCTTCGAGCACGGCACTGACTTCTTTCTTGGCGACACCAGTGGCCTCAGAAATGTTGGCGAGAACTTCACTTTTTGACGGCGCTTTTTTTGCGTTTGACACGGCTACTTTCCCCATAAATCAGGACCCTCCTTGCGGGTGCGTGAGTAAAGGAACAATTCGTCCGACCAATTGGCGGAAGTGCTGATTTAATCGCACGCGGCTAAAATTTCAATCCTCACTCGCGGCAAAATCTGCGAATTTCGCGGAAAAATTTGAATTTTTGCCTCCAACCACCATGACGGCGCGGGATTGGAAGAAATGCGCAAAACGGATTATGCCGAGCCAGGTTTATTGCTTTACCGCACCAATTGAGTTGAATTCCTCCGCAGGAGCAACGTGTCCTGCGTGATTATTTAGCTCGAAAGTCGCACTTTGGCACCGAAAATGGCTACTTTCCGAGTAAATTTAGGCGAAAAACTCAGCGGTTTAAGTGTTGAAAGCCGAATATTGGGGCCTTTTATGGGCAATTCGACGGCTTTGCCTAGCAGACTGCATATATTAACAGAGAAGCGCTAACGGTAAGAATGAAGGGGAAATATTCGCAATGGCAGGGTGGTCCCGATTTGGTTGCCGGTTGGCAAAATGTTGTTTAAGATAAATTGTAGCAGAAACTTACGTCTGAAAACGGCCCTCGGATCCTCGGGGCTTGGCGCTCATTTATTTACATGTTCAGCACGTTTATGTGCCCCGATAGCCGCCGAAGTCGCTTATCCCCCCAAAGGTGCAAATGTGCAATCGCTGCGGACTGGTGAAATTGAACTTTCTGCTAATTTGAGGCACTAAACTGGCGAGAGCCGGCCAGAGGCCGGCGCATGATTCATTGAGGATGGCCATGAAGGAATGGAAATCTTACGGCGGACGGCGCTGGTTGGGGTGGGGAGCAGCAGCTTGTACGGTTTGCTTGGGCGCTGTTCTTCTATGCAGCGTCAGCAATCGACCGGCGAAGGCGCAGCAGCCCGGGCAAATTCAAATTGGACCCGGCGGCAACTTTGTGCAATTTGGCGGCCGCTTTGGCCGCTTTCAACAGCCCGGCCAGCAAGACTCGGAAGAAACTCCAGAGGGGGTGTTTTTGCCGGTCGATCGCGATACCACCCGACAATGGGAAAAGGCGAAATCATTGTTGGACGATGGCCACTATGCAGACGCGGTTATGCTGTTGGATGAAATTTTGCAAAGCGGCGAAGATTACTTTTTTAAGCCAGCTGCGGATGATGTAGATACGCACGGGTCAAAGGAAGGCGCGGGGGCTTCACCCGGGGGTTCTCCAGCCGATGGCAAGGGCGCGATTGGTGGCACGGAAGCACACCGCTCGTCAATATTTGGAAACGGAACTAGCGCGAAGCGGACCGAGTCTTTTCAAAGTTTGAAAACGGAAGCGCAGCGGCTCATTGGCAACATGCCTCCTGAGGGACGGCAAGCCTATGAGTTGCAGTTTGGCATTCATGCTCAGCAAATGTTGAATTCTGCGGCAAGTTCCGGCAACGTGGCTGGGCTGGAAGAAATTGCTCGGCGGTATTTCCATACGAAGGCCGGATATCAGGCGACGCTGCTGTTGGGACGGCATCATTTAGATCACAACCGTCCCCTGGCCGCCGCTCTTTGCTTCCAACGCTTGCTCGATGCACCCGATGCCGCGGCGACGTTCGAGCCAACCCTATCGGTTTTGTTAGCTGCCAGTTGGCAACGAGGCGGCATGGCCGATCGTGCCCACGAGGTGCTGTCGGCGTTGAAAAAGAGAAATCCCAATGCGACGCTCCGTGTGGCCGATAAAACCGTGCATTTGTTTTCCGATGATAAGGAAGCACTCGCGTGGCTGGAATCGACCACCGGCGAGCCGCGCAGCCCTGCGCCAGAACAATTGCAACAATGGGCGTTAGTGCGCGGCAATCCAGCACGAAATGCAACCAGTGCGGGAGGCATTCCGCTATTGAACCCGTTGTGGCGGGTATCAACCACCAACCATCCGACGCTGGAACGAACGCTGGCTGGCATTCGGCAACAGTGGGTTGATCAGGGGGTGCCGGCGATGCCGTCAATGCAACCGTTGGCGGTCAATAACTTGGTGCTGATGCGCACCGCGCGCGATTTGTTGGCCGTCGATTTCGAAAGCGGCAAACGTTTGTGGCCCATTCGCTCTAGCAGCGATACCTCGCTGGAGCAAATGCTGGGTTCCTCAACCAATGGGGCGGGCACGACCACGATAGATCCCCAGCACAACCCCGGCTTAATCGAACGATTTTGGGAAGACAACACCTTCGGCACGCTCGCCTGCGATGGCCAGCAGGTGTATTTGATTGACGATTTGGATGTCGCCAGCATTTCTTCCTCGGAAACGCTGGTTGCTCCCATGATGTTTAACGGCCGCGTACGCATTAACGGCGGCGCCGCTCTGATCGTTCGAGGCGGTGGAGAAGGGCAAGTGTTAATTCCCAAGCGGTTCAACAAGCTGACCGCCCACGAATTGCGAACGCAGGGCAAGCTGAAGTGGGAAGTAGGGGGGCAAAGTGGCGAGGACGAATCGCAACTGGCCAGCGCGTTTTTCCTCGGTCCGCCGTTGCCGTTGGAAGGCAAGCTATATGTGTTGGCGGAAATGAAATCGAGTGAAATTAAATTGTGTGTTCTCGATGCGAAAACCGGCCGGCTCGATTGGTCACAGCAAGTGGCCATTGTGGAGCAAAATATTCAGCAAGATCCCATGCGCCGGTTGGCCGGTTGCAGTCCCAGCTATGCAGATGGAGTGTTGGTCTGCCCAACCACCGCCGGCGCCGTGGTGGCGGTTGATATTGCGAATCACACGCTGCTGTGGGGCTACCAGTACCAACGCGATGGCGCGATGTTTCCTCCTGGTGCGATGGTGGTGCGCGGCGGTCAAATGTGGAGCGCGGCGGCCATTCAAGCCAATCCCGGCGAGCACTGGCTCGATTCGGCGATCACGCTCGCTAACAAGTACGTGCTCGTCACGCCCATGGAATCGAACGAGTTGCACTGCCTGAATCTCATCGACGGCAAGCTGTTGTGGAAGCAGCCGCGCGGCGAGAACTTGTACGTGGGGGGAATCCGCCGCGACACTGCGATCTTGGTGGGTCGCCGACAAATTACGTTGATGACATTGGCCGATGAAAGATCGTTCACCAAGGTGAAAACAGTAGAACTGCCTTCAGGGGCCATGCCTAGCGGCAGGGGTTTCCTCAGCGGCGACGATTATTTCTTGCCGTTAACGTCGGCCGAAGTAGTGCAACTCGATTTGAACACCGCAAAAATTGTCGCCCGGGCGAAATCGCGTAAGGATGCCATTCCCGGCAACCTGATATGTTACCAAGGTCAGGTAATCTCGCAGGGAATCGACTATGTCGAAACGTTTTTCCAGCGTCAGCCGCTGGAGGAGCGAATTACGAAAACGCTGGCGGAAAATCCGAACGACGCCTGGGCACTTGCACATCGGGGTGAAATTGCTCTGGACGCGGGACAGCTGGATTCCGCCATAGCCGACTTGCGGCAAGCTTATCAATCGAGCAAGGAGCCGTTGAACCGTGAATTATTGTTTGAGGCATTGCTCAGTGGGTTGACGCAGGATTTCAGCAAACACCAAGGCGATTTGCCTGAACTTGAACAACTGGTGAACGATGAACGAGAGCGGGGCATCTATCTTCGTGTGCGAGCCGCTGGCTTGCAGCAAATCGGGGATATTTCTGGGGCAGTCGATGCCTACCTGAAATTAGCGGCCTTGGATCCGCGCAATGAAGAGCTTGAAGATTTGGATACAAAGCTTTCTGTCTTGCGTCCACGATGGGTCCAGGCGCAGCTGCAGGGTTTGCTGTCGGCAGGGAAGCCGGAAAATCTCGTCTCGATCGATTCCGCGTTAAAGCGACAACTTGATCAGGCCGCGGCCAGTCCTGATCTTAAACTGCTGCGTCAATTTGTGAATTGCTTTAGCGCCCATCCATTCGCGGATCAAGCCCGCGAGTTGTTAGTTGACAAATTGAATGGGTCGGAAACGTTGCTGGATCGGGAACAATTGCTATTGGCTTTGCAGAACTCTCCGGTTGCTGTCCGCCGTGTCGAGGCCACGGTGAAGTTGTCGATGTTGCTGTGCGAAGCTGGGCAATGGAATGCCGCGCTGGAGCAGTACCGAAATTTAAAATTGCAAGCCGGCGACCAACCCGTATGGGACGGTAAGAACGCAACCCAGATTTTGGATGGCTTGCCAGGAAATTCGCTGCTTCGTCGAGCCGAGGCGCAAGATCGCAGTTGGCCAGAGGGTGAAATCAAAATTGAAAAAAGCGAGCCCAATGAGAGAGGCCACCGACTGATTGATGCCACTCGCGTGTTCAATACCGAGATTCAAGGAACTCGCACGCCATTTTTTACCCACGTTTTGCTGGGGCACGATCAGCAGCGGCAACAAATTCTGGGCGTTGATTCCTTGGGCCGCGATTTGTTTCAAATTTCATTGGCCGATCCGACACGGATGAATGCCTTTCGTCCAAATACAATGAATGATTTCGCGTTCGTGCAAGGACATGTTTTGGTGTTATGCACTGGGTATCAAGTGATTGGACTCGATACTTTGCGAAGTTCTGGGAACCGCGTGCTGTGGACCAAAGATTTGGCTGATCTGTCGATGATGAATGGGCAAATGCAGCAGATCATAAGGCAAAATATGCCCTGGGGAGGCACGCGGCGATTGCAAACGCAACAAGGATTATTTGGCGATGTGGCGATGTGTGGCCAGCACACGCTGTGTTTTCAGCATGGACGTGATGTAACGGCCATCGATCCATTAACCGGCCAGGTGGAATGGGTTCGTCATGGGGTGGAAGTTGGGTGCGATTTATTCGGCGACGACGAAATGGTCGTGTTGGCGCCTGCCAATGGCAAATCGGCGTTAATATTGCGCACTGCTGATGGACATTTGTTGGGAGAACGGGCCGTTGCGCCCACATTCGATAAACGTTGGACCAACTACGGCCATTGCCTACTAGTGTTCCGCGACAACTCCGACAGTAATAAGGTAACGCTGGCGCTATTTGATCCTTGGACACAAAAGGACATATGGTCGGAACAGTTCTCCGGTTGGAACAACGGTGGCAACTCGGCCTTGAAGGGAACTCTGGTCGACGGCGAAACCGTGGCTCTGATGCAATCCGACGGCAGATTCGTAGTGTTGAATTTGATCGATGGCCACAAGCTGATCGAGCAACAATTGGAGGCGGAGCAAAATCAACGCAGCCAATTGCAAAATATTTTTGTCTTTTCTTCTCCGCAGCAGTTTATTTTAGTAACCAATCGTCCGTCACCTCCCATGGGCGTTCCGGGACCGCGGGGCTATGGTGACAATCGCAACTTGGCTTTGAACCCCATTCCCGTGATGTCCCAGATGATGGGTGAACCCATTAGCATGCTCGTCAGCGGCCATGTGTACGCATTCGACCGGACAACCGGCAAGCAACAATGGACGAATCCGGCCTACGTGGAACAGCAAGGATTATTGTTGGCGCAGCCAGACGAATTGCCCGTGCTGACGTTTGTTCGTAATTTGCAAACGCTGACCACGATGAACCGTAGTTCGCAAACGCATGGTTCGATATTGTGCTTGGACAAGCGAACTGGCCGGCTAGCGTATGCCGACGACGATTTGCCTTCGATTCTCGGATTCGAAGTCATAGGAGATGTGAACGAGAAAACGGTGACATACAACTTGAGCTCCCAGCCGCCGATGGCCGTGGCGCTAAAATTTACCGACGCTCCGGTACCCCCCGAGCCACCGTACCAGGCCGGCGCGTTTGAAAGACCACCGGCACCACCAGAAGTGAAGGAATGATGTTGGTCATTTCACCCCATTGTTGCTAAGCCGCAATGGTGGCACCCGTGGTAGGCCTACGGATTGAACGACAAGTATCCCGGCGAAAACGAGAACGTCGGTTAGTTACCCTTTTAACCCCTTTCCGCCATGCCTCAGCAATTGCGACGGCTGTTTGTCCCGTTCTGTGCGGGTTTGGCATTGGTTTTAGGTGCCGTAGCGTTCGGCGCGGATAAAAAAGATCCGCGAGTGCAGCATTGCATTGATCGAGGATTGGAATGGGTGGCCAACGCCCAATCGCGCGTCGGCAGTTGGAGCGCCAAAGACGGCATGTATCCTACGGCCATGACGGCGCTGGCGGGCATTGCACTTTTGCAGGAAGGCTCGACCACGACACAAGGCAAGTACGCGCCCAATATTCGCCGGGCGGTCGATTATTTGTGCAGCCGCAGCCGTTCCAACGGATTGATTGGTGATCCTACGCGCGACGATCGCTACACCTACGGCCATGGCTATTCCATGTTGTTTTTATCCCAGGTGCTGGGTGAAGAAGAAGACCAAGCACGCCGTAAAGATTTAATTCGCGTGCTAACCAAGGCGGTGGAATTTTGCGGCCGGGCTCAAACCGACGACGGCGGCTGGGGCTACGTCAGCGCCAAAGACGGCGGCGGCTACGACGAAGGTTCCACCACCATCACGCAAGTGCAGGGGCTGCGGGGCTGCCGTAACGCCGGCATTTCAGTGCCGAAGGAAGTCATCGACAAAGCGATTAAATACATTCACAAATGCACGCTGGAAGACGGTGCCGTGCAGTACAGTTCCAAAGGAGGCGGTCCACGGCCAGCCATAACTGCTGCGGCCATTGCCTGCTTGTACAATGCCGGCGATTATGACGACCAATTCGTTCCCAAAATGATGAAATATACCGCCAACAGCTTAGACGATCTCAACAAGCAAGATTTCGGTCACTGGCATTACGCCCATTATTACTATGCCCAAGTAATGTATCGCGAAGGAGGCGAAAAGTGGGAACAGTATCGCGACAAAATGTATGCCCGTCTGGTGAGCGAAGCGACCGAAGATCGTACCGGAATTAGTTGGACGCAAGGCTACGTGGGCCAGATCTATACCACCGCCGTCAATCTCACCATTTTGCAACTTGATAATAACATACTTCCGATTTACCAACGCTGAACAGGAGTTGAAAAACCACTCATGCCCGATAGCACATTCGCGCACGATTCCCCCGCCATTCGTAAATTGAACGATGCGCGTGAAAAAATCATTCAACAGCTTTCGCAAGTGATCGTCGGCCAGAACCAAGTAATTGAAGAGCTGTTGATTTCACTCTTCAGCCGAAGCCATTGCTTGTTGGAAGGCGTCCCAGGCTTGGCCAAAACCCTGATGATTAGCACCCTGGCGCGGGCGCTCAATTTATCGTTCAGCCGCATTCAGTTTACGCCCGACCTCATGCCGGCCGACATAACCGGCACCGAAATCATTGAAGAGAATCGCAGTACAGGCAGCCGCGAATTCCGTTTTTTGGAAGGCCCGCTGTTCGCCAATGTGATTTTGGCAGATGAAATCAATCGCACGCCGCCGAAAACTCAGGCGGCCTTATTGGAGGCAATGCAAGAGCGGCAAGTTACTGTGGGCCGGGTGCGGCATCAATTATCCGATCCGTTTTTCGTCCTGGCCACGCAAAATCCAATTGAGCAGGAAGGCACGTATCCGCTGCCGGAAGCACAGCAAGATCGGTTCATGTTCAAAGTCTTCATTAACTATCCGAACTTTGATGAAGAGTTCGAAATTGCCCGCCGCACCACAACCAGCATGGCCGATCACGTGGCACCGGTGCTGGCGGCCGACGAAATTCTTGAATTGCAACGGCTGGTGCGCGAAGTGCCGGTGACCGATCACGTGATTCGCTACACGCTCTCGTTGGTGCGTCAAACCCGAGTTGGTGAACCAGGCGTCCCCGATTTTGTAAACGACCAAATTTCCTGGGGAGCCGGCCCGCGAGCGGTGCAGTTTTTAATTCTTGGCGGCAAAGCCCGGGCGTTGTTGCACGGCCGCACACACGTTTCGACCGACGACATTCAGGCGCTCGCCAAGCCAGTGCTGCGGCACCGAATGGTCGTCAACTTTTCGGCCGAGAGCGAAGGCATTGGCCCGGACGATGTGGTGAATCGCCTGCTGGAGACCACGCCCACCAAGGAAGGCGAGTTAACCAACGACGCCCGCTTTCAAAAGATTTTTGCTTCCTAATTCAGTGACCTGTTGTCTACGGTCTGTCGCAACCGGCGGCACCGGGCAAGCCCGGCGGCTAAATAGGAACCGAGCACTGACCACTGACCATCGGCAACTAACCACTGCGACTCATGGCCACGATTGATCAAAAGCGTTTCCTGCATCCGGAGGCCATCAAGCGCATTGCGAGGCTCGATTTGCGAGCCCGACACATTGTGGAAGGTTATTTGTCGGGAATGCACCGTAGCCCGTACTTTGGCCAATCCGTCGAGTTTTTGCAGCACCGGGAATACAGTTACGGCGACGATTTGCGGCATGTCGATTGGAAAGTGTGGGCCAAGCAAGATCGGCTGTACATTAAGCAGTACGAGGAGGAAACCAACCTGCGGGCGATGCTGTTGGTCGATGTTTCGAACAGCATGCAATACGGCAACGGCCCAATGAACAAATACGAATACGCTTGCACTGCCGCCGTCAGCCTGGCGTATTTATTGCTTCGACAACAAGACGCCGTCGGTTGTTTGGCGTTTGACGAAGGCGTGCGAGCAACGGTGCCAATGCGTACCAAGCGGAGTCATTTGAATTCGATTATTCAGTCGCTGGGCGTAATCGCCCCGCAAAAAAAGACCGATCTGCAACAAATTCTCCGGCAAGCCGCGGAAAATTTTCCCCATCGCGGCTTGATGATTATTCTGTCCGATTTACTGGTGCCACGGGCAGGATTCATCAAAGGAATTAAACTGCTGAGGCAGCGCGGACACGACCTATTGCTCCTGCATGTTATGGATGACGAAGAGCTCGATTTCCCTTTTTCTGGACCGACGCGATTCGAAGGGCTGGAATTACCGGAAAATTTGACGTGCAATCCTCGGGCCCTGCGAGATGGTTACTTGAAAGTCTTGGCCGCGTACCTGGACGAAGTTCGCCGGGCCTGCGCGCAAAACGAATGCGATTACAAACTGATCCGCACAAGCGATCCCCTCGACGCCGTACTGGCACAATTCATTAGCATCCGCATGGGAGCACAACGGAAGCGATGACGCACCAATGCACAGCGTCGATAGCAATTGAAAGATTGTCACTAAGCGAATAGTCACCATGCCGTCGTTTCTCTACCCACTGCCGATTGCTCTTGTAGCTGGTTTGATCGTATTGCCGATCGCCATTCACTTGATCAATTTAATGCGGCATCGCAAAGTGCAGTGGGCGGCAATGGAGTTTTTGTTGCTTAGCCAGAAGCGCAATCGCACGTGGGTGATGCTCAAGCAGTTGCTGTTGTTGCTGCTGCGAATTGCCGCAATTGTCGCAGTCGTGTTGATGGTTGCGCAGCCGATTGTGCAAAACAAATTGGCCGGATTGTTTGGTGGTAGCAAGTTACACCACATTGTGCTGTTGGATGATAGCTTTTCGATGTCGGACCACTGGGCCGATACCACGGCCTTTGACGAAGCAAAAAAATTCGTCCTGCGTTTGGGCAGACAAGCGGCCGAGCAGCCGGCCCGGCAGGAATTTACCTTGCTGCGATTTTCGCAGGCGGCGCATCCCTCGCGCGGTACCCAAACTGATTTGTCTGGCGAAACCGTCGATACCGATCAATTTCCCAAAAAGCTTGATCAAACTTTGCAACGATTGCATGTTTCTCAAATGGCGGTCGGACCAGCGGAAGCACTGAAGGCAGCCGCGCAAAATATTGGTGACGGCGGTGAATCCAGCTACGTGGTGTTTTTGGTTTCCGATTTTCGCACGAAAGATTGGCTCCAAGCCAAGGAACTGCAAAAATTGCTGCGCAAATTGAACGAAGCTGGGGCCCGGCTGCAACTTATCAACTGCGTGGATGAAGCGCGGCCAAACCTAGCAATTACCTCGCTACGTCCTAGCCGTGGCATACGCGCCGCTGGCGTGCCCTTAGAGATGGAAGTGACAGTTCACAATTACGGTGCCACGCCGGCTACCAATGTTTCGGTGCGACTAGAAGAGCAGGGGGTTCAGCGCCCAGCCATCGAGATCGACAAAATCGATCCGGGTCGCAACGTAACTCGGCAGTTCGAAATCCGGGCACAAATAGCCGGCCAGCGGCGTATTTCCGCTTATTTGACCGCCGATGCCGTAGCGCTGGATAACGTACGGCACACGGTTATCGAATTTCCCACCGGTGTGCCCGTGTTGATTATTGACGGCGGCTTAAAATCTGGAACGGCTGCTAAAGATTCCGACGGCTTGTTCCTGGAATCGGCATTGTCGCCGCCCGGACCGGTTCCCACCGGCTTGCGACCACGGGTCGAATCGCCGCGGTTTTTGGACGATCATCCGCTGGATGAATTTCAAGCCATTTACTTGTGTAATGTTGACCGCTTGCCCCTGGAAACCATCGACAAATTGAAAAACTATGTTGAAACCGGTGGCGGTGTGGCGTTTTTCCTTGGGGATCGATCGCGGGCTGATTTCATGAATCAGTTGTATGGCGACGGCAATGGTTTGTTTCCCGTGCCACTGGAAGCACCCGTTCCGCTTTTGGTGGACCAGAGCGAAAAACAGCCCGACTTGCAAATTACCGATCACCCGATTTTCCGGATCTTTTCGGGTGAGAATAATCCATTCATCAAAATGGTGAACATTGAAAAGTATTTCGCCGTAAAAAAGGGATGGAAACCGCCGGAAGGTTCGGCTACCAGCATTATTGCCAGCGTCCGCAACGGATCGCCGCTGGTGGTTGACAAAAAATTGGGAGACGGGCGCGTGCTGGCGTTTCTTACCACCGCCGGGCCACACTGGAACAATTGGGGACGCGATAATCCCAGTTACGTGGTGGCGATGCAGGAGTTGCAAAGTTATTTGGCCGCAGGCAAGCAAAACGATCCGTCGCGGCAGGTGGGTGTGCCGCTGGAAATTGCCGTCGATACGCAAAAGTATCAACCGCAGGTTGAGTTTTTAACCCCAGCCGAGGGAACGGCCGATCGAGTTGTTGTGAAAGCCGAAACGCAAGGCGATGGTCCAGCCAAGGCCGTGCTGGCCGATACCGACACCAGCGGTATTTACGAAGTCCAGCTCACCGCCAACGACAATTCTCAGGAAGTGACCGAAGTGGCATACAACGTGGATGCTGCTGAAGGCGATTTGAATGTGGTTAGCCAGGAGCAGTTAGCAGCAGAGCTTTCCGACGTGTCATATGAATTTCATCGCGCCAACGATTTGTATTTTGATTCCAAAGAAATGCAAGGTTTCAACCTCAGCGAAACCATCCTATATGTGTTGATCTTCCTCCTCGTGGGCGAGCAATTGTTGGCATATTCGGCAAGTTATCATCCGGCCCGGTGGCGAGGAGCGAACGGATGAACCTGTCAAAAAAGACACTCGCTGCTTTTCTGTCGATTGTCGTATGCATTGGTGTCGAAAGGTGGGCCGGTGGGTGGGCAAAGGCGGCCATCTCAAGTTCCTCTGCTATAGCTGGCGCGGCCAAGGCAGGTTCTACCACTGTGGATTCCCTCACCCGCACCCGATACGAATTCAGCCGCGTGCAGTCTTTTACCGAATGGTGGCAAATGCCGCTCCTGGTGTTAGTCTGCGCGTTCGTGTTGGGATTTGTGGCCTACATGTATCGGCGAGACAGCATCGAGCTAAAGCCTGGTCTGGGGATGTTGTTGGCGGTGTTAAGATTAGCGGCCTTCCTCGGCGTGCTGCTGATGTATTTAGATGTGCAAAAGCGGAGTGAGACCAAGGTTATCCATAACTCGCGCGTGGTGTTGTTGGTCGACACCAGTCTAAGCATGAGCCGCTCAGATTCAGATGATACCGGCAGTAGTATTATGGGTTCCAGTGAGGCCGTAACAGGCGCTAGTGGCAACAGTCTGCGGCGAATCGATGAAGTAGCTGCTGCTTTAACCGATGGAAAATTTCTCAATGCTTTGCGGCACACGCACGATGTAGAAGTGGCTAAGTTCGATTCTGAAATGCGGCACACTGCTACCCTGCCAAAATTGACGTCCGCATCATCTTCCTCCGGAAGCGCAGATTCGGGCACCGCAGCGGCTCCAGGCGTTCCCGCTACTCAAGTCGAGAGAGAGCAAACCGTACTCAAGAAAAACGAAAACATCGACTGGCACAAAGAGCTCGATCCCCAAGGAGGCGAAACACGCATTGGCCAGGCAGTGCGACAAATTATGAACGACGAACGGGGTGTACCCCTGTCGGCGGTCGTCCTGTTTTCCGACGGTGGTCAAAACGCTGGCGTCGACATAGCCGCCGCCGTGAAAGCCGCTCAGGAAGCCAAGGTGCCCGTGCACGTTATTGGCATCGGTTCCGCCACCCGTCCCACAAATGTTCGCATAAGTGATCTCGTGGCTCCGGCACGTGCTTACCCAGGCGACAATTTTCAAATTACTGGCTACGTGCAGTCGCAAGGGTTGAAAGGCCGCACAGTCACCGTGGAATTGGCGGTTGTGTCGACTGGGCAAGGAAGCAAAACCGAGCCGGTGCTAGAAAAAACGCAGCGCGTCACATTAGGAGACGATTCAGAAGTGCTACCAGTGCGGTTTGAAATTCCCGGTTTTGAAACAGCCGGACGTCGGGTGGTGCGCTTACGGATTAAACCCATTCCCGAGGATAAAGATCCCACCGACAACGAACGCGAAGTAGATGTCGATATTGTCGATCGCAAAAACCGCGTGTTGCTGTTTGCCGGCGGTCCCACGCGCGAGTACCAATTCGTTCGCAATATGCTTCGCCGAAGCGAATTGGCCAAAAGCGGCGACATGACAGTAGACGTGTTGCTTCAATCGGCTAGCGACGGCGTCTCGCAAGATGCAAACCAAATCCTGCCCGAATTCCCGCACCTAATGCAGGAACTGGCTCAGTACGACACCATGATCGCTTTCGATCCCGACTGGCGCGAATTGGATCCACAACAAGTCGAATTGGTGGAAAAATGGGTGGGCGAAGAATCGGGCGGGCTTATCGCAATTGCCGGCCCCGTGTATACCGACGCCTGGGTGCAAACGCCGGCGTTGGCTACGATTCGCAAGTTGTATCCGGTCGAGTTCAATCGCCGTTTGGCGCTGTTGGAAGATGCTCGATACGGCTCGCAGCAACCGTGGCCGCTGGATTTTACTCGCGAGGGTTTGGAAGCGGAGTTTTTGTGGCTGGACGACAGTGCTCAAACCAGTCATGAAGTGTGGGATTCATTCAAAGGAGTGTTTGGCTACTATCGAGTGCGCGGTCCCAAGCCTGGCGCCACTACCTATGCGCTGTATTCCGATCCAGAATCGCTCTCCAGCGATCAAAAACCGGTGTATTTTGCCGGACAGTTTTACGGATCGGGCCGAGTGTTTTACATGGGAAGCGGCGAAATGTGGCGGCTGCGCGAACTTAGCGAAAGGTATTTCGACACGTTCTACATCAAGCTTATTCGGCATGTGTCACAAGGACGCTTGCTTCGCGGTTCGCCACTGGGCAATTTATTGGTGGAGCGCGAACGATATGTCGTCGGCAACACGGTGGTGGTGCGGGCTCAATTGACCAACCTGCAGCATCAACCGCTCGACGTGCCCAAGGTAATACTGCAAGTAACACAGCACGACGGCATGCCGATGAGCATGGCTTTGCTGCCAGATCCAGTTCGCAAAGGAATGTACTTCGGGCAATTCACGGCCACGCAAGAAGGGGAATGCCGGTTGGACTTAATGCATCCCAATGCTCCAGATCAGCCGCTGACGCGCCGCTTGCAAGTGTTCATGCCCAAGCTGGAGCAAGAGAAGCCGGAGCGGAACGACGCCGTGCTGAAAGAACTGGCCGACGGCACGGGTGGACAATTATATATTGGCGTGTCTGCGGCCTTGGGACCCCGCAGTGGCAAGCCGTTGGTGGGGCAATTGGAAGACAAAACGCAGGAAACCTACGTGCCGGGTCAAAAAGATCGGGGCTGGGAAGAACAGTGGATGCACTGGCTGCTGGGAATGATTGCCGGCTGCTTGTGCTTGGAGTGGTTGGTACGACGCTTGTGCCGTTTAGCGTGATCGAACATGTCCATCGAATTTCAACGATCCGAATTAGCGCCGCAAATTGCAGGACTGCTGCAGCGGTTCCGGTTGCGCATACGCAGTTATGTGTGGACCGACGGATTGGCGGCGGTGGTCATTGTGCTAGGGTTGGGGTTTTGGACTTCTTTGGCGTTCGATTGGCTATTCGAGCCGCCGTGGCAATTTCGCGCCGTGATACTACTGGGCCTTGTCGCGGCAGTGGCCTACGTAGTGAACCGGCTGATTGTGCACCGCGCCTTCCGACAGCTTGATGATGCCGATTTAGCGGTGGTACTGGAGCGCCGGTTCCGCGATTATCGAGATAGTTTGCTTACGACAGTCGAACTTTCTGAGCATGCTCACCACACGGCGGGATTCAATACGGAAATGCTCAATCACACCCGGCAGGAGGCGGCTTGGCGCTCGGAGGCGGTGCGCTTGGGCGATGCCTTCCGCATGTCGTCGCTGCTGCGCACGCTGGCCGTAGCTGCGGTATTGGCAATTTCCGTGTTGGCTTTCGCCTGTGTAGCGCAAACAGCATTTGTTACGTGGGCCGAGCGCGTCTTACTGCTTGACAAAACATTGCTTTGGCCGCGAGCCAATCATGTGCGCGTGCAAGATTTCCCTGCCAATCATCTGCGAAAGGTTGCCAAGGGTTCTGATTTTGAAGTGATTGCCGTGGCCGAATTGGCAGGAGAATTCAAGCTGCCAGAATACGTGCAGTTGCGGTATCGCACCGAAGAAGGAACACACGGTCGGGATAACATGAGCACCATGGGCACGTCCGGAGCCCACGACCGAGAACAAAAATACTCGTATGCATTCAAGGGGGTCATGTCATCCATTGATTTCGATTTGTTCGGTGGCGATGACCGTGACCGGGGTTTCCGCGTTGAAGTAGTCGACAATCCCACAATCAGCCACATGGAGCTGGCCTGCGAATATCCCGAATACACGGGCCGTCCGGCGAACACCGTGCCTGCTAGCGCGCTGGTGCAATTGCCGCAGGGCACCAAATTGACCATTCACTGCGAAGCGAATAAAGATTTGGTGGAAGTGCCGGTAACAGTGGTGCGAGGAGACAAGGCCACCGCGCTAGCCGACGTGCAACTTCCGACGGAGGGCGATCGGCGGCATTTCTCGGTTTCGCTGCCCGAGTTAATGGAAGACACCGCTCTCTTGTTCGAACTTCAGGATGCCGACGGCATTCGCAGCCGTGATCCCGTGCGGTTGGTGCTGGCCACTCGAGCCGACGATGTGCCGGTGGTGGCTTTGCGATTACGTGGCGTGAGCACGGCGATTACGCCGCAAGCACGGCTACCGCTGGTCGGCGAAGCCCACGACGATTACGGACTGACCCGGCTGTGGTTCGAATATCAATTGGAAAAAGGCAACCTGCACGGCAAATCAGCCAATAGCCTATCGGCCTTCGGAAATGGTTCTTCCAACCCATTGCGCGGCGCAGCTTCCATGGCAGAGACGTCATCCGGCGGCACACCAGCTGCAGGGGCCGCGCAGCCGGCAGAACAACCATTGAAAACGTCCATCTTGGAACACAACGGCCGGCCGCGCAGTCAAATAAATATTGAACTGACCGACGGCGAATCCCTTGACTTGAAACGTCTGAGCGAGCGGTATGAACTTCTTTTGCGGCGCGGTGTGAAAACCCTAGCCGATTTGGCCCGCATTAACGTTCCCGATGAGCAGGTTCTAGTGGCGGAATTAAAAACGCAGCAGCAACTCGATCAGGCGCTAGCCTTTGCACCGCAAGTTGGCGACCGGTTGATTGTGGCGCTTAAAGCGGCCGATAACTGTGCGCTCCCCTCGGGAGCCAATGTGGGGCAGGGAGAGCGTTATCAGCTCGATATTGTGCCACCAGAGCAATTGCTTTCCATGCTCGAAGGGCGCGAGCTCATGCTCCGACGCCAGTTCGAAATCATCTATCAAGAATTGACGGATACGCGTGATGCCTTAGCCCGGCTTGATTTTGGCAATCCGTCAAAAAAACCGGTGGCGAATCCTGCTGCCCACGAACCGGGAGACTCTGCCACCCGCGAACCGGGCGACCAACCGGCGAATAAATCTGCTGGCAGCGACGCGGGCGGCGCCGAGCCCGGACCACCCAACGAAACCCCTCAGCAACGGGCCGAACGGCTGGCCCAACGTGTGCTGGAATTGCGGGATCTGCGAGTAGCCAGAGCACTGGATAATGGTGATCGTTCGGCTCATGAAACGTTAACCGTGGCCGACGCTTTCGACGATATTCGCGAGGAAATGGGAAACAACCGGGTCGATACCCCGGAATTACAAACCCGGCTGAAAGATCAAATTGCCGATCCGTTGCGGCACGTTGGCACGCGGATGTTTCCGGAGTTACGAACTCGCCTGGTTCAACTTCGCCGCATGCTGGATGACACGCAAGCCGGCCCAGGGCAACTCCAAGCGGCCGTGACTCAATGCGACGCAATTTTGGCACAAATGAAACTGGTCTTGGATAAAATGTTAGAATTGGAGACGTTTAATCAAGTGGTCGACATGCTGCGGGATATTATTGCCGAGCAGGACAAACTGAACAAAGAAACCTTCCAGCGCCAAAAGGACGAATTGAAGAACAAACTACGGGATTTGCAAAACCCATGAGTTGGTGTTGATATTTTGCGGTTTGGCCTTCAGGATTGCCCCTGCTGTCACTTGTTCAAGGCGCCGTTTTTAGAGCCTTGGATGCTTAAAAAGTAAGCAGGGAAGGAACTTTTATTTTTCCTGCGGCACTAAAATAAAGGAAATGGGTTATAACATAAGTTGGCACGGCGGTTGGACCACGAAGTTAGGGGTGTCCACATATGTCAGTTGATCTAAGTCGCTTTTCGATTGCAGCCGTTTTGGTTGCGATATTGGTGTTGGCCTACCCAGCGACCAAGCCCGCAGTGGCTCAATCTGCGGGCGCTCCCGCCGACCGCAACGGCAACCAGCCGGTGGCTGACAAGCCGGCCACTGAACCGGTTGCAGAGAGATCCGCAGCAGAAAAAACTCCCCTCGAAAAGTCAACGGAACCAGCATCCGCACAGCCCGCCGCGTCCGACGGCCCATCTTCCTCGGCCGAAACGAAGCCCACGGTCAGCGTTTCTCTTACATCGGAACAGGCCAAGCTAGCAGCCAAGTATAAGGAATTGGAACGGGTAATCTTGCGCATGGCCGAAGTCATGCAGGCGACCGATCCCAAACGAGCTGCCTTGCTGCGGCAAGCATTTGCCCAAAGCAAAGATCGGCAAATCGATTCGCAATACGAAGAACTTATAAAATTGCTCCGGCAAGAACAACTATATCAGGCTTCCAAAAGTCAGGTGGCTATGCAGCAAGATTTGGATCAATTGCTGCAATTGTTACTCAGCGGCGAGCGTGAAAAACAAATTCCTAACGAACGCGCAGAAATCAAACGCTTTATTGAACGGATCAATAAGCTCATCCGAGAGGAACAGGGTCTGCAAGGAGAAACCGAAGGGCAGGGAGATGACGAAGATCTAATCAAGCAGCAGGATGGTATCGCCAAAAAAACCGCCGCGCTGAAC
>DASRSD010000185.1 GCA_035656635.1 Pirellulales bacterium | reverse complement strand
ACTGATGGCCGCCGCCACATGGACACTTTCCCCTGCGCCGGCCTGCGGGTGGGTGATCCGCTCGAGCACGCCGGCTGCGCTTTCGTGCAAGGCCTGATGAAGCTGCCCATAAATATCGACGGCCAGGCGACCGCGCTCGGTCAGTTGCGCTCCGCCTCCTTTCACACCCCCCACGGCCGATTCCACCAATGCTTCGCCGGCCGCCTGGTTGATTTCCTGAATCATGTTCCAGGCCTTGCGATAGGAAATGCCGACGGTTTTGGCAGCCGCCGTGATGCTGTGCTGTCGGCCAATGGCGTCCAACAATTCGGCCCGACCCTGGCCCAGCACGGCCTTTCCGTCCCGCTGGATCCACACGCGCACGCCAATGTTCCAATCACGCCCCCAGGCTGTTTTCCCCTTCGATTTTGCCATTTCCGTGCTCCTGGAGCGGTTGAACTTGCCGCGGGCTTGGGATACAGTAGACCGCTATATCCAACTGTGCATAACGCGATGGCAAGCAGCCCATGAGGACTCAACGCAGAGCGCTAGGCTTTACCTTGATCGAGTTGCTCGTGGTCATGGCGATTATTGGCATCCTGATTGGGCTATTGCTAGTGGCGGTGCAGGCGTCTCGCAAAAATGCGCGGTTGATAACGTGCCAATCGAACATGCGGCAGTGGACTTTAGCCATGCTGAACTATGTACAGGCCCACCAAGGTTACTTGCCCCGGCGAAGCCAAGGCGCGCAAGTGACCACCAGTTATTTTCGGCCCGACGATTGGTTTAACGCGCTCCCTCCCTTCATGGAAAACCAACCTTTAATGACGCTGCTGAACGCCAACCAACCGCCGCAACCCGGTGATCGGAGCGTATGGATGTGCCCGGAAATGGAGGAAAAAGTGATTCCTCCCACGACCCCGCCCAGCGATCAAACGGCAGATCCCAGCAAAATGTATTTTGCGTACGGAATGAACATGTGGCTTTCGACGGAAAAATCTCTCAAACCCGATCATATCGACAAAGTTGGGCCCCGCACGACCCTGGTTTTCATGTCAGAAGGGAACGGGGTGCATTGTTCGGTGCTTCCCTCTCCTCTCACCCTCATCGCAGGAAACTACCTCAATTTCAGCACCGTTGCACGACACAGCGACATGGTGAATTTGGCATTTTTAGATGGCAGGATACAAGCATATTCCAGCGATTACGTGGGCTGTGGCGTGGGAATTCCCGATCGACCCGACATTCGCTGGATGGTGCCCGATAGCCCTTGGACTGGACCCTAACTACACAAGGATTAGCAACCAGTTGAAGCATTTTACGATCAAACTGGCACTTTGCTCGATCGCCGGCACATATCTTCTGTGCGGCGTCGCGGCTTTCGCTGACCCCGTCGTCGGACAACTCGACGATTTTCAATCCGGCGCAGGCACTTGGCAAGGCGGCGGCCAACTAACGCATACAGACGCCTCGAAAGTCATTACCACTGGTGGTCCGGCCGGCGCCGGCGATCAATTTTTGCAAATCGATAGCAGCGTTGGCTCCGACGATACGCAGGCCGCCCCGCGATTGCTGGCAATTAGCTCGACGCCAGCCACCGAATGGGGAGGCAATTTTGTCACCGCCGGCGTGACGGGGGTAACCATGGATCTGATGAATCCGAATTCGATTGCGCTAACCATGCGCGTGGCATTTCGCGATGGAACTTCCATGAGTTCGCCAGCCTATGTTACCAATAACGCAGCCGCATTTACGCTTCCTGCCGACGGCCAGTGGCACCACGTCACGTTCAATTTCATTCCCACGGATATGACGACCGTAGGAACGCCGGGCGATTTCACCACGTTCTTGGAAAGTGTTCAGGAATTTCGCATTGTCGATTCGGCGACGGCTTCCTACATGGGGGATCAATTCCAGACGCAAACGTACTTTGATGTCGACAACATTCAGGCGGTGCCCGAGCCGGCGGCGTTGGTGCTTACGGTGCTCGGGCTTTCGGCGCTGGTGGCCGTGCGTTTGCGCCGTTGCGGCTGATTGTTGCTATTTGGCAACACGATTTTGCTCACTTTGCACTCAGTTCGCCAGGACACAGGCGAACTTTTCTTTTGCGCCCTCCATCTATTTGACGACCCCTCAAACCTGACCTAGGGTTTCTTTTGCCGGGCGCCGAAGGTTATTTGGCGCCGCATGTCGTTTGATATTGAGCATTCGCTCCCTCTGAATTTCATTCCCATCCATCTTTCATCCGTTGCCTGCGGCCGGCCGTTGTATGCGCTGCGCGCAACACGATTCATACCCAGGGAGTTCTTGTGAATTCAACGAAAAACGGTCGGCGGCCACGCCGCAAGCTGCGCATTGAACCTTTGGAACCTCGAGAATTGATGACCGCCACCAAGCTCACGGCGGCAGAAACGGCGGGAATCAGTTGGATTAGGTCGCATCTTAAAACCGCGACGATGAGCACGCTGGCCCAAAACGATTTTCAAGACGGCGTACTCAGCCGTACCGACATGATTGCAATTTTCCGGCAAGTGGAAAAAGCCGGCAGTCTCACTTCGCAGGAATTTACCGATTTGAAGACGCTGGTCGGCGACGCTCCCCTCTTCGTCGGCGTGGCCTACGTGCAACAACTCTCGCAAGATGTGGTGACCGGGAATGTGGCCAATGCCCATTATTTGGGAGCGACGCTGGGCAATTTGGCCGTCGGATTTTCGGCCGCCAATCTGGAAAAGCTGGTCGACAAATGGTTCCTGGGAACCGATCACCCGGTGGCCACCAGCGATTGGGTCGGCACAAACGGTAAAGACGAAACGTTCACCTATCGCCAAGTTTCCGGCCAGTTGTTTGTCAACGGCGTGGCATACACCGACATTCGCCAAGGCGGCATTGGCGATTGTTATTTCCTTTCGTCGCTGGCGGAAACGGCGCTGAAAAATCCCACCGCCATTACCAGCATGTTCATCGTCAACGGCGATGGCACTTATACTGTGCGGTTTATGCACGGCACGCAGGCCGCGTATGTGACTGTCGATTCGCAATTGCCGACCGATGCCAGCGGCTACCTGGTGTTCGACGGCATGGGCCAACGCGCCAGCAGTTCTACTAACGAACTGTGGGTGGCACTGGCCGAAAAGGCGTATGTGGAACTGAATGAATGCGGTTGGACCCGCTTCGGCCAGACGGGCAACGGCAAGAACGTGTACAACGCCATTTCCGGTGGCGACATGTCGATTGCGCTGACCCAAATTACCGGCCATGCGGCCACCGATGGTTACCTCGGCGGCATCACGTTTGCCACGTTTGCATCGTATGTGAGCAAGGGAGAATCCATTTGCTTAGGCTCGGATAATAGCCCGGCCAATTCGCAAATTGTGGGGGACCATGCGTATGCCGTGCTCAGCATCGACACGCTGCATCAAACCGTCACGCTGTTCAACCCCTGGGGCCTGAACAACGGACACGATTCCGGCGTGATTACGCTCACTTGGGTACAGCTTGAACAGTCGTTCGATTTCCTCAGCCGTACCACGTAGCAAATTGTTTGTTGGTTTTTCTCTGAGTGCGTTGGGATGGGCCGCGGGTGTTAACAACACCCGCGGTTTTTTTGCGCCTCCGGTCGAACAGTTCCCCGCATGGCGTGCGGAATTCGCGGCGATTATACTTGCGGTATGCCAAGCCACCGAACCTTCACGCATTTTTTATTGCCCGCAAGCAACAGGATGGCCTCGATGCAGCGCGGTCTACTTTTCGTTGCGGTTCTGCTCACGCTGGCATTTTGCGGACAACTTGGGGCGGCCGAGCCACCGGCTACCATCAAAGTAATTTTCGTCGGCGATATGATGCTGGCCGAACTCCCCGGCGAGGCCATCGCCAGCGGCGTCGATCCGTACGCGCCGTTTGATTCGGTGTTCAAGCAGGCCGACATTACGCTGGGCAATTTGGAATGCGTGGTCGCCACCACGGGCGAAAAAGTTCCCAAGCCGTACAATTTTGAGGCCAGCCCAAGATGTATTCCCGTGCTGAAAAAGCACTTTACGGCCGTGACCATCGCGAATAACCATTCCGGCGATTACGGCAAAGGAGCGCTGGCCGAACAGTGCGACCTGCTCGAGCAGGCCAAGCTTCCCTATTTCGGCGGCGGTCGAGATTCTTCCGCCGCCCACACGCCGCTCATTTTGGAACGCAACGGCATTCGGTTGGCCCTGTTAGGCTACAACGAATTTAAGCCCCGTATTTTTGAAGCGGGGGCCACCACGCCGGGCATCGCTTGGAGCGTCGATCAACTGGTCGTCGACGATATTCACACGGCGCGCGAAAAGTATCACGCCGATTTAGTGATCCCCTTCATGCACTGGGGGTGGGAATATGAGGAGATCAGCGACAGGCAGCGAAGCTTTGGCCGCACGATGATTGACGCCGGCGCCGATGCCGTGGTCGGCGCCCACCCGCACGTGCGGCAAGCGATCGAGTATTATCACGGCAAGCCTATTTTTTACAGCCTGGGCGATTTCGTCTTCAACGGCTTTCACGACGAGGAAACACTAACCGGTTGGGTGTTGCAGCTCACGCTCGATAAAACCGGCGTCGGAGAGTGGAAAACCATGGTCGCCCATCTCGACGATCGCGGCCTGCCGCACTTGGTCGAGGGAGTCAAATCACCGCACGGCGACGCCCGCAAAGGGGAACGGCTCGATTACGATCCTCCGTATCCCAAGCACGTGGCCAACGAGTGACGGCCAGTGTGCGGCCTATTCGTGTTCCGCCGACGGGGGAGCGAATCCACGCCGCAATGTATTCTCAGTAATCGTGCGCGGCAGCACGAATTGCAAAAGATAATCGGGCCCGCCCGCTTTGCTGCCAATGCCCGAAAGTTTGAATCCGCCGAACGGCTGCCGGCCCACAAAGGCGCCGGTGATCGGTCGGTTGAGATACAAATTGCCGACCTGCATTTCGCGGCAGGCGCGATCCAAATTGGCCGGGCTGCGCGAATAAATACCGCCGGTCAGTGCGTAATCGGTGCCGTTGGCGATCGTAATCGCCTCCGTTAAGTTTTCCGCCCGAATCACGGCCAGCACCGGCCCGAAAATCTCTTCCTGCGCTAAGCGGCTGGTCGCTGGCACGTCGGCAAAAATGTGCGGGCCGACAAAATATCCTCGTCCTGCCAAGGCGTCGGTATTTACCGCCAGCACTTCGCGGCCGTCCATGCGGCCCACATCGATATAATTTTGTATGCGGCGAACGCTTTGCGGATCAATGACCGGCCCCACGCTGGTCGCCGGATCGTCGGCGGCGCCCACTTTCAAACTCCGCGTTGCTTCCACCAGCCGCGCCAAACACGCATCATAAATGGACGCCAGCACGATGCACCGCGAGCAGGCCGAGCACTTTTGCCCTTGATATCCAAACGCGCTTTTCACCACGCCCAGCACTGCTTCATCCAAATCGGCATCGTCATCAACAATAATTGCATTCTTGCCTCCCATTTCGCAGATCACATGCTTCACGTAACCAATTCCGCGCGCGGAAACCTCTGCCGCCTTGGCGTTAATCGCTAGCCCTACCGGCCGGGAACCGGTAAATGCAATCAGCGCCACGTCGGGATGCTCCACCACCGCGGCGCCCACAACTTCTCCCTTGCCGGGCAAATAATGCAGCACTCCGGCAGGTAATTCGATTTCCCGGAAAATTTCCATCAGCTTAGCGGCCACGACGCTCGATTGCTCGGCCGGCTTCATAATCACGGTGTTGCCCGTCGCTAAAGCGGCCACCGTCATGCCTGTGAGAATTGCCAGCGGAAAATTCCACGGTGCGATGATTGCCGCCACGCCCCGCGGCACATACAGCAAACGATTTTCCTCGCCCGGCACCTCCACTTCTTGCTCGCGGTCCAGCGCCATGGCCCCGCGCGCGTAATATTCGCAAAAATCGATCGCTTCGCACACGTCGGCATCGGCTTCTCGCCAAACTTTGCCGCACTCGTACACTTCCCACGCAGCCAACTCGAAACGGCGGCGACGCATGACTTCCGCCGCTTTCAGCAGGTAGCCAGCTCTCCGCCGCGCGCCCAGTGCAGTCCATTCCGACAGGGCTCGCTTAGCAGCCGCCACCGCTGCGGCGGCATGTTGTTTTTCGGCCGCCGCGACATTGCCCGTGGCCTGGGAAATATCGGACGGATTGCGAGACACAAATTCCGCATTCGTCTCGACCGTTTCGCCATCGATCACAAGCGGGTACGATCGCCCAAACTGGGAGCGCACTTCCGCCAGAGCTGCCTGCATTGCCGCCCGATTGTGCGCAACTGCAAAATCGGTCGGCGGTTCATTGCGAAATGCCGGCAACTGGTCGCGCAATGGCGTCTGGTGGATACGAATCGGCGAATCATCCGCGTCTGGCCCTTCACCCTTTGCTCCTGTCCCCTCGCCTCTCGCCGTTCCCTCCTGCTTTGCAGCTTTCTTTGCATCGGGATGATCTAACGGATTCATCAGCAATACCTCCGGCGACACTTGCTCCGTAAAGCTCGCGCGCAGAAAAGAATCGTTCGACGTATTTTCTAACAACCGCCGCACCAGGTACGCCATGCCGGGAATCAGTTGGCCGTAGGGCATGTAAATGCGCAGCCGGTAACCGGCTTCTACCAACGCTTGCTTTTCCGCATCGGCCATTCCGTACAACATTTGTAACTCAAACGCCTCGCGCGGCAACTCCAAATGCCGGGCGACCGCAATGCCGTGGGCAAGTGAACGAATGTTGTGGCTTCCCAGCGCGGTTCGCAAATGCTGCCCATTGAGCAGCGCAAACCGCGTGAGCCGTTCATAGTTGGCGTCCGATTGCCACTTCTCTTGAAACACCGGCACCGGCCAGCCCGTCGCCCGGGCATGCACGGTTTCGTAATCCCAGTAAGCGCCCTTCACCAACCGCACCCAAACGGGCGTGCCGCGCAAGGCGGCCCAATCTCGCAGGGCAACCAAATCTTGCTCGGTATCTTTGAGATAACACTGCAGCACGATCCCTACATCGGCAAACTCGCGGAATTCGTCCTCCATTAAAATTTGCCGGAAGACGAACAGCGTGAGATCTTTAATCCGGTACGATTCCATGTCGACATTCACGAATGCCCCGTGCCGCTGGGCCGCGCGCAAAATCAGCCGCAGCCGAGCTGCCACGCGCTGCAAGCTCCCGTCCGGATCGATTGGGTCGAATTGGCTGTCGAGCGCCGAAAGCTTAATCGACACGTTCACCCGCGGCAGCGGCCCACGATCGTCACGATCAATCTGCGGAATTTCCGGCCACGTGTTGACCGTGGGAGAAAGTTGCTCGATTAAATCCAAATAGGCTTTCTGCCATTGGTCGGCTTCCGGCTCACTGGCCACGGCCTCGCCCAATACGTCCAGTGTGAAAGCCCGCTTTTGCCGCCGCTGGTGCAGGGCCGCCGCCAGCACTTCTTTTACGTCAGTTCCGGCGATAAACCGCTTGGCATGGGCCAGCGCATTGCGGCGCGCCGCGGCAGCCAATCCGCGACGCCCTAGCCGTGTGGGCGTGGCCACGACCAGCCCAAAGCGCGCCGCCGACGGCAGCCGATCGCGCACATCGTCTAGGTATTCCTCCAAGTGTCGGGCCACGGCATCGGGCGTGGTAAGCATCGGCAGCACGTCGATGAAGCGGAACAGTTGCACTTTTACCGCTTCATCGTTCATCGCCCAGGCCATGATGCGGTCGTCCCACCAGCGGCGGTCCCACAAGCTGGGACGCCGCACTTCCAAATGCTCGAACAAATACCAGCCCACTTCCTGCGTAGTGCGTTCGATGGCCGCCAAATCGCGGGCCGAAACGTCATCAAATTTTCCAGTCGAAATTGTGGCCATACCCATACGCCGAATTGCATCACACTGCCGCATCGCCTACAACATTGTACGTCGTTTGACAAACTCGACGAAGATCGGCATGACGGGATCAACATTTATGAAGCTTTCAGGAAAAACTGCGGTTGTTACCGGCGGCGGCAGCGGCATTGGCGCGGCCATAGCTACCGCGCTGGCCGAACAAGGGGCCCGGGTCGTCATCGCCGGCCGCCACGAGAAAAAATTGCGTGAAGCCGCCGACAAATTCAACGGTTCGCCCCCCATCGAATTCCACGAGGTTGACGTGGCCGATCGCGCTAGCGTGACGGCGCTGTTCACCTGGATCGCGGAAAAAGTTGGGCCGGTGCACATGCTGGTGAATGCCGCCGGCACAAACATCAAAAATCGCACGCTCGTTGAAATGCGGCCCGAGCAGTGGGACGAGCTTTTGGCCATCAATGCCACCGGCGCCTACAACTGCATGCACGCCGTGCTGCCGCAAATGCGAGAACGACATGATGGCGTAATCATTAACATCTCTTCCACTAGCGGCAAGCGTGCTTGGAAGCTCGGCGGCGTAGCCTATAGCGCCTCCAAATTTGCGTTGACGGCGCTTTCCACCGCCGCCGCCAATGAAGAAGGCGCCCACGGAATTCGCGTGACGGCCATTTGCCCGGGCGAAGTCGACACGCCCCTGATGGCAAACCGCCCCACGCCCCCGACCCCGGAACACCGGGCCCGCATGCTCCAGCCGGAAGACATCGCCGCGGCCGTGTTGCTAGTGGCGACCCTCCCGCCGCGCGCCCACGTGGCCGAAATGATTATCAAGCCGACGACGCAGGAGTTTGTCTAACGCCTGACGATTTGGATACGTTATAATTGCGGGGTGGCCGATTTACACTTTTTGAGCAGTCATGGCCAGAATCACTGATAACGCTGCGGGATTGTCAGCAGGGCAAGCGGGACAGCTTCCCACGGCCAGTGCGGTCATACCGTATCACGATCGGCTCAATCAAGATCGGGGGTGGGCTTTGAACGAGGGCAGCTTGTTCTTTGAAGGCCAGGGCAAAGTTCAAGAAGCACTGCGTCGGATTACCAAACGCCTGGACGAACTGGGAATTCCGTATGCCCTGGCCGGAGGCATGGCATTATTTCAACACGGTTACCGTCGATTCACGGAAGATGTCGATTTGGTCGTAACTGCACAAGGGCTACAACAACTACATCAAGCGCTGGAGGGCCTAGGATATCTGCGTCTCTTTACTGGCAGTAAAGCTATGCGCGATACTGACGCAGGCGTGAAGATTGATTTCCTAGTAACCGGGCAGTTTCCCGGAGACGGAAAGCCCAAGCCCATTAGTTTTCCTGACCCCGCTGAAGTATCCGTGCAACTGGGCGGCATGCGCGTTGTTAATTTGCCAACGCTACTGGAACTCAAACTGTCGTCCGGCATGAGCGGCGTAGGACGACGCAAAGATCTGGGTGACGCCCAGGAACTAATCAAATTCTTTCGTTTGCCGGCCGATTTCGCCGAGCAGCTGCATCCCTACGTGCGCGGAACGTTCCTGGAATTGTGGGACGAAGCGGAGCAGGGAAAAGCGAATCAAAACGAGCTGGATTACTAGCTCGGCTATACGCCTACTCCACCACCCAGGTGTCGCCGGTATTGAATAGCGCTTCCAGGCTGCCGGCGCGCTTCGCGCGGGCTTCGGCAATTTGCTCGCTCATCTTTTCTTCATAGCGCGGCCGGTCGACGCAGCGAAACACACCAATCGGCTCCGGAAGGTCCGGATTGCACATGCGGCTTAGCAAATAGGCCAAACTGGGCTCTTGCATCTTTTCATCGTGGAACAGCAAATCGTCCTCTTCAATGCCTTTACCCAGCTCGACCACTTCCAATTGCATGCCATTGAGGCGAATGCCCTTGTTGCGGTTTTTGCCGAAGATCAGCGGTTTGCCGTGCTCCAGCTCGATGACGGTGTCGGCCTTGGTTTCGCGATTCGTCGCCCATTCAAAGGCCCCATCGTTGAACACATTGCAGTTTTGATAAACCTCAACGAACGAGGTTCCTTTGTGCTCTGCCGCGCGCTTCAAAATTGCGCTCAGGTGTTTGATGTTCACGTCGATGGACCGGGCCACAAAGGTTGCTTCGCAGCCCAGGGCCAGCGAAATGGGATGAATTGGGTTATCGACCGAGCCCACTGGCGTGCTCTTGGTCACTTTGCCGTTCGGCGAGGTGGGGGAATACTGCCCCTTGGTCAGGCCGTAAATTTGGTTGTTGAACAGAACAATGTTCAGATCCAAATTGCGGCGAATGGCGTGCATTAAATGGTTGCCGCCGATGGAAAGCCCATCGCCGTCGCCAGTGATCACCCACACCGTTAAATCGGGGCGGGCCGCTTTCAAGCCGGTGGCCACCGCCGGAGCGCGGCCGTGGATGGAGTGCATGCCATACGTGTTCATGTAATACGGAAACCGGCTGGAACAGCCGATGCCGGAAATGAACACCATTTTTTCCGGCGGCACGCCCAGCGTGGGGAGCACTTTTTTCATTTGCGCCAGAATCGAATAATCGCCGCAGCCAGGACACCAACGGACATCCTGGTCACTGGTGAAATCTTGCGGCGTCAGCACAGGCAGTGAAGCGGTAGACATGGTGGAAATAAGGGGTCAGGGTTCAGGGCGCAGGGGTCAGTAATGAGTGGTTAATTCTGTAATTTGTGAACCGGTTGTTTGTCATCCATTCGCTTGCGGTTTAGCCGCGAGCCGTTAGGCAAGCGCGCGGCACTAAGCGAATCGTTCTCACTTCAACATGGTTTCAATTTTGTGCGTCAATTCCGAAACCGTAAACGGCTTCCCCTGCACTTTGTTGTATCCCACGGCGTCGACCAAAAATTGGCCGCGAATCAGCAGCCGCAATTGGCCGAGATTCAATTCGGGAATCAACACTTTTTCGTATCGCTTGAGCACGTCGCCCAAGTTGCCGGGGAACGGGTTCAAATGCCGCAAATGGGCATGTGCAACCGACCCCCCCTGTGCTTGAACGTTGCGAGCCGCAGTCGCGCAGGCGCCGTAGGTGCCGCCCCAGCTTAATACCAGCAGCTTGCCCGATGCCGGGCCTTGCACTTCCAACGGTGGAATATCGCGGACAATGCCCGCTACTTTTGCCGCCCGAATGTTCACCATGTGTTGATGGTTATCGGGCTCGTAATTCACGTTGCCGGTAATATCTTGCTTTTCCAGGCCACCCACGCGGTGCATTAAGCCGGGCGTGCCAGGCAATGCCCAGGGGCGTGCCAGCCGCTCGTTGCGGGCATAGGGCATGAAAGGCTGACCGCTGACCGACGGGCCCGGATGCTCCACTTCAATTGGCCCAAGTTTTGTCGTATCGGGAATGCGCCATGGCTCGGAGCCGTTGGCCAGGTAGCCGTCGCTCAGCACAAACACCGGAGTCATATAGCGCACAGCAATTTGCCATGCCTCTTGGGCAATTTCAAAGCAATCGCCTGGGCTCTGGGCAGCCAGCACCGGCACAGGGCACTCGCCGTTGCGGCCGCACACGGCCTGTAGTAAATCAGCCTGCTCGGTTTTGGTGGGCAAACCGGTGCTTGGCCCGCCGCGCTGCACATTGATGATCAGCACCGGCAACTCGGTCATGACGGCCAAGCCAATGGCTTCTTGCTTGAGCGCGATTCCTGGCCCGCTGGAAGTGGTTATCGCCATGGCGCCGCCAAAGGCTGCACCAATGGCCGAAGTCATGGCGGCAATTTCGTCTTCCGCCTGAAAGGCGCGAATGCCGAAGTTTTTGAAGCGCGAAAGCTCGTGCAGAATGTCGCTGGCCGGCGTAATGGGGTAGGAGCCCAAAAACAATTCGCAGCCGCTGCGCTGGGCCGCCGTTATCAATCCCCAGGCCAACGCCTGGTTTCCCGTGATGCTGCGATATTTCCCCGGTGGCAGCTTGGCCTTGGGCACCGAGTAATGCGCGGTGAACGCTTCCGTCGTTTCGCCATAATTGTAGCCGGCCATTAACGCCCGGCGGTTGGCTTCGGCGATGTCGGGCATTTTGCCGAATTTTTCGTCGATGTACCGCAGCGTCGGCTCCAGCGGACGGTCGTACAGCCAAAACGCCATGCCCATGGCGAAAAAGTTTTTGCAGCGGTCGGCTTCCTTCTGGCTAATGCCCAATTCCTCGACGGCCGCCTTGGTAAGCTTGGTCATTTCGACCGGAAACACTCGGTAACTTTGCAGGCTGCCGTCGGTGAGCGGATCGCGCTCGTAGCCGGCCTGCTGCAATCCTTTGGGCTCGAACGAGTCTTTGTTGACAATCAGAATTCCGCCGCGAATCAAATCGCACAAATTGGTGACCAGCGCCGCCGGATTCATTGCCACCAGGGCGTCGACCTGGTCGCCGGGCGTGAAAATTTCGTGATTGGCAAAGTGAATTTGGAACCCGCTAACGCCCGCCTTGGTGCCGCGCGGGGCCCGAATCTCGGCCGGAAAGTCGGGGAAAGTAGCGACATCATTCCCTAACAAGGCCGAAGTGTTGGTCAGCTGCAAGCCGGCCAACTGCATGCCGTCGCCGGAGTCGCCGCAAAAGCGAACGGTCGCCGATTCCAGCGTTTCGGAAGGCTTGCGCGATTTGGGGGGCAGGGTTAGCGGAATCGGCGGATCGGCGGTGGTCGACATGGCTAATGTTCCAAATCAAGTGAGCAGGCTCTGGATTTCGTCGTTTTGTTGAACTTCGGTTTGAACTTAAATGGGCTGCTGTTCACAGCATCGGTCGATAAACCGACGCCGCATCACCGGGGTGAAGCAACGACCGATGCTAGCGTCGTTAACTATTGAGGCGGCAAAGCGGACGCCAACTGTGGCGACATACCGCTTGCGCCGGCGCACCATCGGGCGTCCGTTGCTGCGAGAAACGGACGAGCCTTGCCGACTCGCCGTACACCGCCGGCCTTTGTTGTACACCATGACCCTCAATTTGTGGTTGGCGGGCAGGTTATCGGACTGAAGCGATTGGATAAACAAGGCGGGCTGTTGGGTTTATCCGCTAATGCGCTTCGGCCAACCTACTTACTCCCCGGCATGCTCTTACATTATTCCGAATTTAACATGCCACAGGGTTAGTTGAAAATGCCTGTATGGATTAATAACTTTTTTCACCGTCTTCCGACTTCCGTATTGTACGCTTTTCCTACGAAATAAGCATGAAAATCGTCCATTTCGGGACTGCAATTTGGGCAGCAATGGGAGTCGGCTCGAAGGAAAAACCGCGTGTAAAAGGGTATTTCAACCGAATTTCCGCCGCAGCCACCCCCTTAAAAAAACTTAACGTTTAAGCTCCCTTCTCCTCCCGACCGGGGGGCTTATAAAACTGCGTGAGATCGATGCCCCCTTTCTGCTCTTCCTCCGCCAATTTCAACCGCAGTTCCAACCGATCCATGCGGCGAATTAAAGCCGGCAGAATTTCCGGCGTGAGATCGAGCGGCACCAAGCGCGGAACCGCCGGGTAACCCAACTGTCGATGGAGTGCCGCGAACAGTAGCAGCGGATCTTTTTTTCGATTGGCCAGCGCAATGCGTCCCTCTTTTTGTCCAAACAGCATCGGTTTGTCGCCGATCGCTTCTTCGCGCCCCTGCCGTCGGCAATCGATGGGGTACTGCTGGCTGCGAACATAAATCAGGTCGGCAATATCGATCAACCCCACCTGCCGCCGCACGGTCAAAATCCATTCTTTCCAGGCGGCATCAAAAATGGGATCGCCGGCAATTGCTTCCAGCCCACGATCGTAACCCAACCGATTGCGGCACAGGCATTCGAACTGATACAGAAAAATTCCCTGCGGCGTGGCGCCGTCGGCCAGATATTGCGCCTCCCGCTCGAGAATTTTCAGCGCAGTGCCAATGTCGAACTTCCCGCGATCTCTTTCCGCCTCGGCCACCACGTAAGTTTGAAACGGCCGGAAGTAGTGCGCCAGCTTTTCCATCGCCGGCGAGAATTTCCCCTGCAACTTCAACTCCGCGGCCAAAAAATCCATTGCCATCGGCAGCCGCGTCGTAGATAGAATTTCTTCCTTAATCCACACCAACAAGTCCTGCGTGGCCATGTTCTCCCGCAGGCGCTCCCCCAGCGCCTTAAACAGATACACCTGTTCGACATATTCTTCACGATCGAGCATAGGCAGCGGGCAGCAGACGGTAGGCAGCATGCGGAAAGCCGGCGATAGCGTTGCCGGGACTAAATCATCTATAATGGTATGTTATTCAAACGGCAATTCAAACGACAACGCCGCCCTGTGGATAGCACACCAATCCATTGATCACCCACGCATGAATCCTCATTTTTCCACTATTGACGACGCCATTGCCGCCATCCGCCGAGGGCAAATTATCATCGTGGTCGATGCGGAAGACCGTGAAAACGAAGGGGACTTTGTCTGCGCCGCAGAAAAGTGCACGCCGGAAATCGTCAATTTCATGATTCGCCACGGGCGCGGCCAACTGTGCATGCCCATTTTGCCCGACGTGGCCCAGCGGCTGGAACTGCCGCAAATGGTGGAAGCGAATTCCGCGCCTTTGGGCACGGCGTTCACGGTGCCGATCGATCATCGCAGTTCGCGGACCGGCATTACGGCGCAAGAGCGTGCCACCACCATCCGTGCCATTCTCGATCCGGCCAGCAAGCCTAGCGATTTTGTCCGCCCCGGCCATTTGTTCCCGCTGGTGGCCAAAGAAGGGGGCGTGCTCCGCCGCGCCGGCCATACGGAAGCCGCCGTCGATTTGGCTCGCATGGCCGAATTCCCTCCCGCTGGCGTCCTGTGCGAAATTTTGGACGACGGCGGCGACCGCGCCGGCCGCGAATTTTTATTCGCCCTGGCCGCCCAGCACGATCTGCACATTATTTCCATCGAAGAACTGTTGCGCTACCGCCGGGTCCGCGAAAAATTGGTGTACCGCATTGCCGAAGCGGAATTGCCCACCCGTCACGGGCAATTCAAGTTGATTGCTTACGGCGTGAAGTACGAAACGCAGCAGCCCATGGTGCTGGTGATGGGCGATCTCACAAAAACCGTCGCGCCGCTGGTGCGGCTCCACTCGTCCTGCTTCACCGGCGACGTGCTCGATTCGCTCCGCTGCGATTGCGGCGATCAACTGCACATGGCCCTCGACCGCATCAGCCAAGAAGGCTGCGGCGCGCTGGTGTACTTGCCGCAAGAAGGGCGCGGCATTGGGCTGGTTGAAAAAATCAAGGCGTATCAACTGCAAGATCAGGGCCTCGACACGGTCGAAGCCAATTTGGCCCTGGGCTACAAAGCCGATGTCCGCGATTACGGCGTCGGCATTCAACTGCTCAAAGATCTGGGCCTGTCTAAAGTGCGGCTGCTGACGAACAACCCGAAAAAGACTGATGCCTTCATCTACGGCGGCTTCGACCTGCAAGTGGTCGATCAAGTTCCAATCCTTCCCACGGTGCACGAGCACAACGCCCGCTACATCGCCACCAAGCGCGACAAACTCGGGCACATTCTGCCAGATATTCCGTGAATCACATCAAGCGGAGATGGAACCAATTGCTTTGAAACGCATCTAAATTCCGCGCGGATAAGTTCGCAGCCAGATGGGCCAGGAGGCGCAACGATGACTCGACTTTCGCCGTGGTGGCTGGTTGTTCTAGGCGTTCTTGCCCTGCCCGGCTGCACGCGCAGAATTGAAGCAAGCTCGTCGCAGCCACGCGACACGTTCCATCAGCAACTCTTCGATGAGCTGCTGGCCAAATATCCCAATTTAACCTACCGCCAGTTGTCCGATCTCACGCCCCAGCGGGCGTATCTCGAACAACTCTCGTTCGATCCGGCCCAGGCGAAATTCTACCACGAAACGGTGCTGCGCATGGAGCTGACCGATGCCGAGCAGGAAATGTTGCGCCGCCAAGGTTTGGTCTCCGTCGACCACAATCAACATTGTAGCTTCGGCTCCGCATATTTGGCCGTCTATTCTCACGATCTGCCTGTGCTCGTTACGAGCGATTCGGTTTTGTATGCCATGCACCGGAGCTACGACGATATTTTGATGGAACTGGAACAAAAAGTTTTTATCGACGCGCTCGACGAGATCCTTGGTAAATGTCACGACCAACTCGCCCGCTCCGCTCCCAATTCCACCGCTGCGGAAAATTTTCAAGACGTCGATGTTTATCTCACCGTCGCCCGCAATTTGCTTCAAGGCGCCGGCGGCCCCGCAAAGGCGGAATCGCAACCCTTGGATGTATGGAGCGGAAACCTGTTGGTTGTCTCCAAGCTCGGCCAAGATGAAACCGTCAAAACGATTCTCCGTCTCATCCAATCGCGCGTTTTACAAGACCCGCGAAAAGGTCAGGGCACGTCGCTGTTTGGCGGGCTGCGCGCCGTCGATTATTCGCAATTTCAGCCCCGGGGGCACTACTTAAAAACCGTGCCGCTCTGCCGCTACTTCCGCACCATGATGTGACTGGGCCGCGCTGATACCGGGTGCATTGTGCTTCCGCCTGATCCAAAATCCGGCATTGACAGCCAAAGCGGGCGTGAACTGCGCGACGCCGTCTTGCTGACGCAACTACTGCGGTCCACCGGCGAAATCGATCGTCTGCGGCAAATCAGTGATGTTCTCGATTTTTTAATCGGCCGCAGCGACAACCTGACTGTTTTCCAATTGACCGATTTTATGGATCGGCGAAAAATCAATTCGCTCGACGATCTTGCCGACGATTCACGCGTTGCTGCCTTACAAAATGCACTGCGCAATAGCGACCTGGGCCTACAGCAAATTCGCTCGCAGGTGGTTCTGTCCGATCTAAACGATCTGCACCAAGTGCCGCCGCCCAGCATCTTTCAAATGTTCGGGCAGCGGTTTGTCATCGACTCGTTCGTGCTTTCCAAAGTGGTTTACGATTCGATTCTGTTTGAAGACGCCAAGGTGGCGCGCCAAATGCCCACGGGCCTGGATGTGATGTTCGCCTTGGGGAACAGTGCCGCGCTGCCGCTGTTGGACCAGGAAATGGCCAAATTTCCTTATGCCTCCAACTTGAAGGCCAGCCAGAATTATGTGACCAATTTTCAGTCGGCATTCTGGCAAGAAAATTTGTACAACATCTGGCTCGATTCGCTCCGCACGCTGCAGGCCGATTTGACGAATGAAAAATATCTGCCTGAGGTCATGCATACCCAGGCCTGGCAGCGCAAGCAATTGCAAACTCAACTCGCTTCCTGGGCAGAACTACGCCACGACACGGTGTTATATGTAAAACAGTCATACACCGCGGAAGAAAAATGTGAATACCCAACCGGCTATGTCGAGCCGTATCCAGAAACATTCGCCCGGGTGAAAGTTTTTGCCGACGAGGCCGCCCGTCGCATTGCCGCCGCCGATTTCAAATTGGCGAATGTCGATCACTCCGACATCCAGCGCCACGAGGTCGAATTTTTCGAGCAAATGGCCGAAACGCTTGGAAAACTCGAGTCGCTGGCACGGAAAGAGTTGGCAGGTGAGCCGTTTATGGAGGAAGAGCAGGAGTGGTTGAAGAAATTAATTTCCGCGGATCCCAGCCACTTCTGCGGTGCTCCTCCAACCTACTCCGGTTGGTACTGCAAATTGTTTTATGCCGACAGCAGTCAAAGCGTCGAGTGGGATCCGACGGTCTCCGATGTCCACACCGATCCAAATACGCAGACTGTTTTGGAAGAAGGCGTCGGCGATTGCACTTTCCTCGTCGCCGCCATCAATAACGGCGACGACAAAATGATCTACGTCGGCCCTGCTTTTACCTATTACGAATTCTCTCGGCCCGCCGAAGATCGCCTTACGGACGAAAAATGGAAACAAACACTCGTCTCGGGCAAGCAGCCGCCGCACCCCTCATGGACGGGTGACTTTCAACCGGCGAAATTGCAGCGCGGAATGGGCCGCTGATCGTTCAGCACTAGTCAATCATCCATGCTGCCGGCTCCTGTATCGCAATTGCGGCTAGCGGCGGCGGCTTGCTACAATCGATAATTCCATCGATCCATCATCCATTGAGTGCAGTGAATTGCTGCCGCCTCTATGCGTCAAACCGAAAACATCAACGTTGGCCGAATTGAGCCGCTGATTTCGCCACAACAACTCAAAACCGAGCAGCCGCTGACTGAGAAAGCGGCGGAAGTGGTGGTCGATTCGCGCGAGGTAGTCAAAAAAATACTCGCCGGCGACGATGCCCGATTGCTGGTGATCGTGGGCCCCTGCTCCATTCACGATGAAAAATCTGCCCTGGACTATGCCCAGCGGCTGTCCAAACTTGCCCGTGGCGTGCAAGACCGGTTGTTTCTGTTGATGCGAGTTTACTTCGAAAAGCCGCGCACCACCGTCGGCTGGAAGGGGCTGATTAACGATCCGCACCTGAACGACACCTTCGATATCAGCGGCGGCCTGCGCATTGCCCGCCGCATTTTACTGCGCGTGGCGGAGATGGGCTTGCCCACGGCCACCGAAATGTTGGAGCCCATCACGCCGCAATATATTGCCGATTTAATTACCCTGGCCTCGATCGGGGCCCGCACCACCGAAAGCCCCACGCATCGGCAAATGGCTAGCGGGTTATCCATGCCCGTGGGTTACAAAAACGGCACCGACGGCAGCCTGCAAGTGGCGCTCGACGCCATGATGGCCGCCCGCACGCCGCACGCTTTCCTGGGCATCGACAACGAGGGGCGCACTTGCGTGGTCCATTCGCAGGGAAATCCGTGGGAATGCTTAATTTTGCGCGGCGGCCGCTCCGGGCCGAATTATTCGTCCGACAGCATTAAATTCGCCGCCGATGAGCTGGCCCGGCACCACTTGCCGTCACGACTCATCGTCGATTGCAGCCATGCCAACAGCAACAAAGATTTCCGCCGTCAGTGCGTGGTGTGGAACAGCGTGGCCGATCAATTTGTGGAGGGGAACCCGGCCATCGCCGGCGTGATGTTGGAAAGCAACCTGGTCGAAGGGAGCCAAAAGGTGCCGGCCGATATCAAGCAATTGCAATACGGCGTGTCGATTACCGATCCGTGCATCGGCTGGGAAGAAACCGAGAGTTTAATTCTCGCCGCGCACGCAAAGCTTTCTGCCACACCGGTTTAATAACCGCGAAGACGCGAAGACATTTTATGGCCGCGAATGAACGCAGATAAACACAGATAAACGCAAATTAAATTCAGACGGCAGCAGGTTTTACTAAAAATTCTGCTGCGATTCCGTCTTATTTGCGTTCATTCGCGTTTATTTGCGGCTAATTCTTCTCAATGCTGCGACTTCGCGGCTTCAAACCGGCTTAATGTCTCAATCGCCTGGCACATCAGTCGGCGGTCGATTTCGTGCACTTCCACCGGCTGGCCGATGTCATGCAGCATCGTCAAGGTTAGCCGGCCGCCTAAATGCTGACGGAACTCTTCCAGTCCCGCCAGCAAGGTTTCTGCATCGCGCAAATGCGGCGAATCGAGTGTGAAGCCCAAATCCTTCAGACAGCGCAATACTTGCTGCGATTTTTCTTCCGCCAAACTGGTCGCCAGCGATGAATAAATTGTGTCGATGGCCACGCCAATCGCCACCGCCTCGCCGTGCCGCAACTCAAAGTTCGACAGCACTTCCAGCTTGTGCGCGCTCCAATGGCCGAAATCCAGTGGCCGGGCTTCCAACATTTCGAACGGATCGCCCCCCTGCGTAATGTGCGCTAAGTGCAACTGGGCCGAGCGGCGAATCACCGGCAAGCAAACGTCCATCTCTCGCCGCCGAAACCGCGGCGCCAATTCACACAACTGGGAGAAAAAAGCCGGGTCCTTGAGCAGCGATACTTTTACCGCCTCGACAAATCCGCACAGAAAATCGCGTTCCGGCAACGTGGCCAGCAGCCCCGCATCGTTGATTACGCCCCAGGGCACCGCAAATGTGCCGATCCAATTCTTCTTTTGAAAGGCGTTGACGGCGTTTTTCACGCCGATGCCACTGTCGGCCTGGGCCAGCGTGGTGGTGGGCAACCGCACCAGCCGCAACCCGCGATGGGCAATCGCCGCGGCAAACCCCACGGCATCCAGCACGGCGCCGCCGCCAATCACCGCCACATAACTGCGGCGATCCAAATCATGTGCGTGAAACACCTTCAACATCCGCTCCAAAATGTGAATGTCGTTTTTCACCTCCTCGCCGCCGGGCACAATTTGCACGTTGCCCGCCAAAGCCATTCGATCACGATATTTCCGCGCCAGCGCATGAATCCGCTGCGTCAACTCAGGCTGGGCTTCCGCCACGTGCGAATCGAGCCAAAACTGCACTCGCGCCGGCTCTTTCACCCTCTCCCTTTGGGAAAGGGCCGGGAGGGTGTCCGGCGCTTCCAGTAAATCGACCAGCACCGCCGCATCCGCCCCAAACACATCGTGCGTGAACCGCACCCGGTGTACCTGGGGCACGGAGAAAGAAACATCTGCCGATCCAGCCTGATCGGCAGCTTCGCGCGGATTAGGAATGCGAAAATGAAAGTATTGGTCGGGCATCAGCGAGCGTGTGGCCAAACGCAATGGGGTTACTTACGCGCCATTATAACAACACGCCCTGTACGGCGACATGTCATTCGCGCGCGTCCTAGAGCGGCGCACAACATCAAACAGTTTGCCGCGGGGTCGTTCCTCGATTGAACCGCAAAACGCAATCAGCTTCCGGCTCTGCGTTGAACCCGGGCTTTGCGCTTGGAAAGCCGGTTGATTCGTCCTTCAATCAGATTTACGCGCCCCTTTTGAATGCGTTTGACCAATTTCTTGAGCGGTCGTCGGCGTGCGCCTTCAGGCATGATTGAACTCCTTGAGTGGAAAGTCGGCCAGGCTTAACTTGCCTGACGGTTGGATGGGTAGTCAGCCTGAAAAAGCTGAGCTACGGCGAAGCACATTGACCATCAACTTCTGTGGCAAATAGAACACAGTTTGCAGGAAATTCCAACTGCAATTTCGAGATTCCGAATTATTTCGCCGCATTCCACTCGTCGAGCATTTGCTTAAAATGCTCCCGATCGAACTTCGCATCCAGCGGCTTGGGGTCCATGTTGGCCATCAGCTCGTCGACCGTCGGGGTTTTGGAAGTTACGCCCTCGGCGGGGACATCGACCTTGGCAATCCAGCAAATCATGTTGAGCACCAGCTTGCGGAAATTGTCGTTCCCCCAATTCCAATGGTAATGGGCCCCCGTGAAGCCGAAGCCGCGGCTTCCGTCAGGCCGCTGCACCACCCAGGCCATAACCTGCGGCACGCCTTGCGACACTTCTGCCCGCACGGTCGGATTCCCTTCATGCGGGCCGTCCTTGCGCGACATGGTGCTAGCCGGCGGCACTGCGCTCAGAATCGGCGTCACGCCGGCCATGTTTTCCGGAAACCGCATGTGGAAATACCATTCGTCGTAAATGGCAAACGGTTTCACTCCCCGCGTCACCGGATGCTCCGGAAGCTGTTTGAAATCGGCCTTCCAAGTGGGATTGACCGACCAGTTGGTTTCAAAAAATCCGCCGATCGCATTCAAAAAATCATCCCCCGCGCGCCCCGCCGGCACTTCCACGCCGAAGTGCAAGGCGCCCATGCCGACTCCTTTTTTCACGAGCGCTTCCAGGTCGTCCAAATGGTCGATCGCCATGTGCTTGTCGCCGCCATCGCAATACAGGATGACCGCATTCACGCCGTCGAACACTTTGGGATCGCTCGGCCAGCCGTTGTTCGCCACCGTCGCTTCCACGGGCAGGCCGCTGCCGTTCAAGCACTTGGCCAGCAGTGTGCAACCGGCATTGAACTCGTGCTGCGCATACGGATGGCTCGGCTTTCCGGCAATGAACAGAATTTTTTTCACAGGAACCGCCGCGCTGGCCCCGGGCTTTTTTAGCGCGCTGTCTTGCGCAGTGGCTTCGGGAACAGCAAAATGGCTAACGCTCCCGCAAACGAATCCCACCAGCAGGACCCAGCCTGGAACATTTTTAAGCGATTTCATATTCACCGTCCGGCTTCCGCCATCAGTAGGTCCAATTGCGTGCGCAGATCGGCAGGCAATTGTTCACATAGCTTACGGTCGATCAATCCCACGTCGATCATGTCGCGCAAATGGACGCGATCTTGATCGCGGTTAGCCACCAGCTTCATCAGGACCAAATCCAGCACCGAAGCCGCACGCCATTTTCCCTCCCAGCACTGCGACGAGTTTAGCGTCGGCATGGGGTGCTTCTCTCCCGAGCGCGCAATTTCGCCGGCCCAAATCAAATGCACGGCGTGTCGTGGGTTCGGATCGGCCCGATCCAGCAACATGCCTACGCCAAGCGCTTCGAAATAATCGAAACCGGCCGCCAGGCCGGCGGCACGCACTCGGGGCAAATCGTCGCGTCGAACCAAAAGATCAATATCTTTAGTCGTGCGCACCGCTGCCGGATCGCGCGTAGCCACCCACAATGCCACCGCCTGGCCACCGACCAGCGCATGTTCGATATTCGCCGCCTGCAGCGCGGAAATAATTCGTTCCATTCGCTGGGTAACGCGGTCGATGGCCATCAGATATTGCTGCCAGACCTCTGGCGAACCCAGTTCCGCGGATTGATCGAAAGTGCGATCCATGGCCATTTAGCCTACCTGCCGCCTGGGGTACGTTCAATCCTGCGCGAATATATCGCTGGTGACGGTAAATTGGCCGTTGGGCCTGGCGGCGGGGTGGCGAATGTGGCGGGAAAATATAACGATGGGGTAGAATTTCGCATGCGGTGCGCGCCCAGGGGCTGCTGGCGGTTCCGCATTCCCGCCCAACATTTCCTCCCGCCGTCGGAAAGCGATCATGCCCAACCATAAACAGAGCAACCATCAGCAACATTCTGGCGACGGTGCTGCGGCATCCCCCATTCACACCACCGCCGAACAGCGCCGGCTGGACGAAGCCAAGCGCGGCCAACAACCGTGGCGGCAATGGGGCGCTTATGTGAGCGAGCGGCAATGGGGCTGCGTGCGCGAAGATTACAGCCCTTACGGCACCGCTTGGGATTATTTTCCGCACGATGAGGCCCGCAGCCGCGCTTATCGCTGGGGGGACGATGGCCTGGCCGGCGTGTGCGATGACCATGGGCAACTCTATCTTTCGCTGGCCTTGTGGAATGAGCAGGACCCCATCTTGAAAGAGCGCTTGTTCGGGCTGAACAACAGCGAAGGGAATCATGGCGAAGATGTGAAGGAGTGCTATTGGTATTTGGACGCGCTGCCGACCCACTCGTATTTGAAAATGCTGTACAAGTATCCGCAGCGGGCGTATCCGTACGATCGGTTGGTGCAAGAAAACCGCAACCGCGACAAGAAGCAGCCGGAATTCGAGCTAATCGACACCGGCATTTTCGACGACAACCGCTACTTTGACGTGTTTGTGGAATACGCCAAGGCCAATCCGCACGATGTGCTAATGCAAATTACCGTAATCAATCGCGGGCCTGACGAGGCCCGGCTGCACGTGCTGCCGCAACTATGGTTTCGCAACATTTGGTCGTGGCGTCCGGAATTCAACAAGCCGAGCATGTCGCGCGTGGAGCCAGGCACGGTCGCCGCCGACCACTATTCGCTGGGTCGCTATCACTGGTATGTCGATGGCGATGCAGAATTGTTGTTTTGCGACAACGACACCAACGTCCGCCGGCTGTTCGGCATGCACGATGCCCCCGGCTACTTCAAAGACGCCTTCCACGAATATGTGATTCATAACAAACACGAGGCGGTGAATTCCGCCCTAACCGGCACCAAAGCTGGGGCGCATTTTACACTGACGGTTCCCGCCGGCGGCTCACAAACCATTCGCACACGACTTGTTCAGCGGCCGTTGAGCCCGGCATTTGCCGATTTCGACACCATGCTGGTTCGCCTGCGCAGTGAAGCCGATGAATTTTATGGTCGGCTGCAACACAATCTGGAAGATCCCGACGCCCGAGCCGTGCAGCGGCAAGCGCTGGCCGGCTTGGTGTGGAGCCAACAATTTTATCATTACGATGTGGCCCGTTGGCTGCGCGGCGACGAACTACAACCGACTCCGCCAGCGGAGCGCCGCCACGGCCGCAACGCCAGTTGGATGCATCTGAAGTGCCGCGAAATTATGTCCGTCCCCGACAAATGGGAATTCAACTGGTTCGCTGCCTGGGATTTGGCGTTTCACTGCGTGGGGCTGGCGCTGATCGATGCCGAATACGCCAAGGAGCAGCTCGTGCTATTGGGCCGCGAATGGTTCATGCACCCCAACGGTCAACTCCCGGCTTACGAATGGGCCTTTGGCGACGTGAATCCGCCGGTGCACGCATGGGCGGCGTGGCGAGTGTATCAAATCGATCGGGCCCGTCATGGCCATCACGGCGATTTGAAATTTTTGGAGCGCGTGTTTCACAAGCTGCTGTTGAACTTCACCTGGTGGGTCAACCGCAAAGACGCCCAAAACCGCAACGTGTTCGACGGCGGCTTCCTGGGGCTGGATAACATCGCCGTGTTCGATCGCAGCGCCCCGCTCCCCACCGGCATGCAGATTTCCGAAGCCGACAGCACCGGCTGGATGGCCATGTACTGTTTGAACCTGATGCGCATGGCGCTGGAGCTGGCCCTGCACGATTCGGCCTACGAAAGCATCGCCAGCAAATTCTTCGAGCACTTTTTGTCGATTGTCGAAGCCATGAACCACGTCGGCTGCCGGGCCGCCGAAGATGGCGGCATTGGCATGTGGGACGACGAGGACGAATGGTATTGCTCGGTTGCCCAAGTCGATTCCAGCCCGCCGATCCGGATGAAATCGTTTTCGATGATCGGTCTGATTCCGCTGTTTGCCGTCGAAACGCTGGAGCCTCAGGAAATGGCGCGACTGCCGGAATTCACCTCCCGCCTGCTCTGGCTGCGCGAACACCGCAAAGACCTGGCCGATTTGGTCGCCGAGTGGAAATTGCCCGGCGTAGGCGAGCGCCGCTTGCTGGCCATGATGCGCGGCCACCGCATGAAGCGCGTTTTGGCCCGCATGCTGCACGAGACGGAATTTCTGTCCGATTACGGCGTGCGCTCACTTTCCAAGTGGCACCAAGACCACCCGATTGTCATTCAATTCGCCGGCCAGCCGTATCGGCTCGATTATGAGCCCGGCGAATCGGAGGGGGGATTGTTCGGAGGCAACTCGAACTGGCGCGGGCCCATTTGGTTCCCGGTGAATTATTTGCTGATCGAATCGTTGCAGAAGTTTCATCATTATTACGGCGACGATTTCAAAATCGAGTGCCCCACCGGTTCCGGCAAATATCTCACGCTGCTGGAAGTGGCCAACGAACTTAGCCGCCGCCTGACCAAAATTTTCCTGCGCGATGAAAACGGCCGGCGGCCCGTGTTCGGCCAGTACGATAAATTTCAGACCGATCCGAATTTCAACGGCAATCCGTGGTTTCACGAATACTTCCACGGCGATAACGGCCGCGGGCTGGGCGCGAATCATCAAACCGGCTGGACCGCCCTAGTGGCCAAGCTGCTGCAACCCAAGCGCACACCCCGCCACGGCCCCTCCGCGACTCACAACGGAAATAACCACGGAGTCACGGAGACACCGAGCAGCGGGCCGAATGTGGAAAAAGTGAAAACAGAAAAAGTGAAGGTTTGAGTGATAAAAAACTGTTTTCAAATCTAAATTTGTGCCATCGCTGGCTATGCTCACTTGATTTTCTCTGTGCCTGGGTGTCTCCGTGGTGAATTGCCTGTCTTCGCGTGCTTAAAAACTCGCCATGTCATTGCCACTTAATAACTGCACCGAATGGCTGGAACCCGATGGCCTGGGCGGTTTCGCCAGCGGCACCACCAGCGGCGAGCGGGCCCGCCGTTACCATGCCCTGCTTCTCGCTGCTACCCAACCGCCGACCGGCCGCATGGTGTTGGTCAACGGTTTTGATGCTTGGATCGAAACGCCGGCGGGCCGCTTCCCCATTTCCACGCAGCGCTACTCTCCCAACGTCCTCTACCCCGACAATGCTCCCGCATTAAAAAAATTTCAAATCGATCCTTGGCCGCAGTGGACGTTTTCCCTTCCCGACGGCACAACACTCGTGCAAGAACTGTTCGTGCCGCACGGCCTCGCCGCTTGCTGCCTGCGTTGGACTTTCAACGGTCAGACCCACGCCGCACTCACGATGCGCCCGTTGATGTCGGGCCGCGATTATCATTCCACGCATCACGAAAATTCCGCCTTCCGCTTTGAGCCAATAACGCGAAATGACTGGCTCGTCTGGCAGCCTTACGACGGTGTGCCGGAAATCTGTGCGCTAACCAACGGGCAATACACACACACGCCGGTCTGGTATCGCAAGTTTTTGTACGTGCAGGAACAAGAGCGTGGCCTGGATTACACCGAAGACCTGGCCTCGCCGGGCACGTGGCAGTTCGATTTGTCCCAGCCGGCGGTGTTGATTTGGACGGCTCAAGGAAATGAATTGTCGATCACTTGCGCCGCAAAGAGCGCAACCGCAGAAGGAGCGTGGACTGAACTCGCACACAGCGAGCAACAGCGCCGTTCCCACTTCCCCACGCCGCTGCACCGCTCGGCCGATGCGTTTCTTGTCCGCCGTGGAACCGGCCGCACTGTTATCGCCGGCTATCCTTGGTTCACCGATTGGGGGCGCGATACATTCGTTTCGCTCCGCGGCCTGTGCCTGGCGCTGGGCAAACTCGATGTGGCCTTGGAGATTCTGCTCGCTTGGTCCGCGACGGTAAGCGAAGGCATGTTGCCGAATCGGTTTCCCGATTCCGGCGATGTCGAATTCAACTCCGTCGATGCGTCGCTGTGGTTCATCATTGCCGTGCACGAGTTGCTCCACTCCGCCGCACAACACGGCCAACCGATCGGCGCTGAAGATCGCGCGACACTCGAACAGGCTGTGCTGGCCATCGTGAAAGGTTATTCCCGCGGCACGCGCTACGGAATCCGGCAAGATACAGATAGTTTGCTCGCCGCCGGACAGCCCGGCATGCAGCTCACGTGGATGGATGCCAAAATTGGCGATCATGTTGTCACGCCACGCAGCGGCAAGCCGGTCGAAGTGCAGGCCCTGTGGTTGAACGCACTGTGGATTGCCGGCCGCATCGACCGCCGCTGGACCGCCGTATTCGAAAATGCTCAAGCTCAATTTGAGCGCCGGTTTTGGAATTCCGCTGCCGGCTGCTTGTACGACGTAATTGATGTCGATCACCGCCCCGGCACAGCCGATGCATCAATTCGCCCGAACCAAATTTTCGCCGTCGGCGGCTTGCCCTTGTCGATTCTGCACGGCGATCGGGCTCGCCGCATTGTCGATTGTGTCGAAACCCACTTGCTCACACCACCGGGTTTGCGATCGCTGGCTCCCGGCTCGCCAGGCTATGCCCCGCAGTGCATTGGCCCGCCCGAACAGCGCGACGCCGCCTATCATCAAGGCACGGTCTGGCCGTGGCTAATCGGTCCGTTTGTCGAGGCCTGGGTTCGTGTCCGCGGCGGCACGCCCGGCGCTAAAAAGCAAGCCCTCGAAAAGTTCCTGCCGCCCCTGGTGGCCCATTTGCATTCGTACGGCCTGAACCACATTTCCGAAATCACCGACGCCGAGCCCCCCTTCACCGCGCGCGGCTGCCCCTTCCAAGCCTGGTCGCTGGGGGAATTTCTGCGGCTGCAGTATTGCGTGCTGCAAGATTAGCCGCTGGCAGAATTATTTTTGACCTTGCTCGCGCAGCTTTCTGATTTCGTACAAGCTGCGCAACGAAAGTTCCGCAGCGAGATCAGCACAGCTTTCGATTTCATCACGGCCAAAATGCTCATAAGCTTCCTTGGTCCGTTGCTCCATCAATCGAACTCGTTCGATCGGTGTGATCGAAAGCATATACCGCACCGACTCAGCAATTGCATAGCTCATGAGAAATTCGCGATAACTTTGAAAATCGCGTGGACTGGGAATTCCGCTGGAGTTATCACGTTCGTCGGACATTGTTCAACCTCTCGACTAAGACATTATTGCAGCCGCTCACTCCCGCATTATAGAATGGCGAACTTGCAAGTCACGCCAATATTGCCCGATCTGGAATTGCCCAACCATGTCTCAAGAACTTCGCCAACGTTTGTTCAATGAGCTCGAAAATCTCGTACTCATCGATCCGCACACGCACATCAACGCCCATCAGCCGGCCAGCGTTAACCTGGCAGATATTCTCGGATATCACTATTACACAGAGCTGGCCCATTCCGCCGGCCTGTCGCGGGAGCGCATCGAAGAGCCCGGCCTGGCGACGAAGGAAAAAGTCGGCCGCCTGGTGGCTGCCATGGCGCCGCTGGAAAACACCATTCAGTACAGTTGGTTCATCGAAACCGCCCGCGAACTGCTCGGCTTCAAAGACGACAAGCTCACGCCGCAAAATTGGGAAGCGCTGTTCGATTCCGCCCAAAAGCAAATGAGCCAGCCCGATTACGCCGCCCGCGTGATGAAGCAATCGAAACTGGAAGCGGTGTTCCTCACCAACGATTTTGACGATGCCCTCACCGGATTCGATACCCGCACGTTCATCCCCTGCCTGCGCACCGACGATCTGGTATTTCACTTCGCCAAGCCCACCGTGCCGGAGCGGCTGCAACGGGCCACCGGCATCGCCGTGAAAAACGCCGCCACGCTGCGGCAAGCCATCGGCAAGCTGTTCGATCACTTCGTCAAGCAAAACTGTCGGGCCTGCGCCGTCTCGCTCCCGCCCGATTTCGCGCCGACCAAAGTCGATGCCACCGCCGCCGATCATGCCGTGCAGGCGGCGCTGGAGCCGGCGGCCACCATCAGCGTGCTGCACCAGCGCGATCTATCCAACTTTGTTTTCTGGACGCTGGCCGAATTCTGCGTGGAATATCGCCTGCCGTTCGATTTAATGATTGGCGTCAATCGGGCGGTCTACCGCGGCGGCGTTTATCAGGGGCAAGATTTATACGACAGCCGCGTCTCGCTGATCCAATATCGCGAGCTGCTCAACGCCTTCCCGCAAGTCGTGTTCCCCATTTCCGTGCTGGCCAGCGTCACCAACCAGGAGCTCACCAGTTACGCCTGGATTTTCCCCAACGTGGTGACCAACGGGCATTGGTGGTACAGCAACACGCCCACCTACATCGAGCACGATGCCTCCGCCCGGCTGGAAGCCGTCCCCCGCACCAAGCAAATCGGCTACTACTCCGACATGTACAAGCTGGAATTCGCCCTGCCCAAGTTCCGCATGTACAAGCGCATTTTGGCAAAGATCCTCGCCGAAAAGTTTTGCCAAGACCGCTCCTGGAGCGAAGAGCGCGCGGTGGCGCTAGGCCACGATGTGCTGCGAGGGAATGTGGAGCGGGTGTTTTTCGGGAAGCAACAGTAACTTAGAGCCGCGCGCGTAAGCAAGCGTCTGTTGAAATCCATTACCACAAGAATTCTCGCGCAGAGACGCGGAGATCACAGGGAATGACAGCGTAGGAATACGTGTCCAAAACGCTGTTAATTTTCAGCCTGATCACCGTTTCGGCCACTCTGGTCGTTGCGATTTTCCGCAAGGATTGGCTAAGAATTGTTCGGCGCGTTTGCGGATAATAGATTCGATTTCATCGCGGTTTGCTCCCGGCCAATAATACTGTTGACCGCGACACTCCAGATCTTCGTAGGCAAAATAAAGCAAGTAGAAATCAAAAATGTCCTTTTGATAATTGTTTGCAATGCACAAGTCTTTGATTTCACTCACTGCTTCCAGTAAGTTCGATTCGCCAGCCAGTCCAAGCCGCAAACACTCTGATGCATAAGTGCGTTCCGCATGCTCGCGATCAATGTCGGCGATTCCTAACTCACGTAGTGCGCGGTCACGCAAGGCTGCAATCTCAAAATGGTTATAGGGTGGCAACATACCCGCGAGCATCGTGAGGTTGTGTCCGTCTCGCCCTTCCTCAAGCATCCCTATTGCCCAATCAACACAGTGCTGCCCACACGGCTTTTGCAAAGCCTTTTCGGCGAGAAGCTGAGCTGTGGTAATCTTGGCCATTAACCGTATCATATCACGTTTTCCCGTCGCCACGGGTGCATTGGTGCCATGCCCACGGCTCGCGGTGGGCATGCGAATTGCCAAGAATCTAATGCGGAAATAACATGGCCACTCAAAGCAGTGGCCATGGCACCCTTTATGAAGTCCGCGAGGCGCCTGCGGGATGGCAGATTGCGCACGGCGCCCATCGTGTTCGTTCCGTGTTTATCACCCAACATGCCCACGGCTCAGCTTGGGGATGCAAACAACCTCCACGTAGGCGAGTCTCTCCGAGACTCGCTGGCAG